>JAFSAX010000099.1 GCA_017442105.1 Selenomonadales bacterium
AGAAAACGGATTATATAAAAGTGAGGAATTGCAGTATGTTTCATATGGGAATGACTGAATTGATATTAGTATTGGTCATTGTACTTATCGTGTTTGGACCGAAAAAATTGCCCGAGATCGGCAAATCGCTTGGTAAAAGTTTGAAAGAGTTCAAACAAGAAACAAATAGTGAGAAAAAAGCAGAAGATACGGCTGTTCTTGCTGAAACAAAAAAAGAAGAGAAGCAAGAAGACAACGCAAAATAAGATGGAATGCATCAGCTAAACGGCAATGAAGATTGCCGTTTTTCTGTTTCATACAGGTCAGGCAAGTTGAGTTGCCGAAGGCTGTTCCAGGTAAGTCGAAGCTGTTTTAATAAATAGTAAGGCTGTTCGGATAAGACGAAAAGGGTTTCCAATAAAACGAAGGCCGTTTCGTTCAAGTTGTGTATGAAAAGAATACAAGATACTGCAGGCGGAATCATTACACGAACGATAGATTATGTTAGAATAAAGGAAATAATATATACCATAAACAAGATGTTATAAGTCGTTTTATTGTGATGACGTGATATATAATAATTGCCTGCTTAAAGGAGGAATACTATATGAATTGGGAATATGCACCGCTCTTAATTGTTTTAATGTTTGCAGTATTGGGAAATAATCCGAGTGTTTCGATCGCGGTAACGGCACTTTTACTGTTGAAGTTGGTCGGAGGAGATGCATTGTTTCCTTATATTGAAGCGCACGGACTTCATATCGGTATCACGATGATCACGATGGGAGTGCTTGTCCCGATCGCGACAGGTCGTATCGGAATGAAGGATATTGTTGCTCTTGTCGGCTCGGTAGAAGGCGTTGTTGCAATGCTCGTTGGGATATTCGTTGCGTATGCGGCGGCACAAGGTCTTCCTCTTATGCAGGATACGCCGCAGATCGTGACGGCACTTATTGTCGGTACGATCATTGGTGTGTGTTTCTTCCACGGACTTGCAGTCGGTCCGCTTATTGCCGCAGGACTTGTGGCAGTTCTTTTTCAATTGGGTAAGTTGTTCTCATAATATAGGATTATCGGAAGGGAATTTTGTAGCAGGGCTGTCAGACGATTGTTTTTTTTGTCGCCTGCTAGTATAATAGTAGAATAGGAGATTTATTGGAGGTTTTAAAAAATGTTTCATTTTAGCATGCCTGAATTGATTTTGATCTTGGTTATTGCGCTTGTTGTATTCGGTCCGGGCAAACTTCCTGAACTTGGCAAGTCGCTCGGTAAGAGCCTGCAGGAGTTCAAACGTGCGGCGAATAAGGAAGCAGAGCCTATTAAACAAGATTATATAGATGTTAAAGCAGAAGTAAAAGAAACGATCGATTCGGTGAATAAGGAAAGCGAGGGAAAGTAGATGGCAGAAACTCCATCTAATCTTCCGTCGGAGCAAGAAGATCACGATGAGGAGATGGCGGCTGTCGATCATCTGGAGGAACTTCGTCGTCGATTGATCATATCGATCGTAACGGTGATGATCGCAAGCGGATGTTGCTATTTTTATGCAGAAGAGATGGTCGGTTTTTTGACGAAAGAAGCCGGTAAACTTTATTATATGAATCCTGCCGAAGCGTTTTTCACGTATTTGAAAGTATCTGTATGTGCAGGATTTTTAATCAGTATTCCTGTTTTGATGCACCAATTTTGGGCATTCGTTGTGCCTGCATTGACGAATAGGGAGAAAAAAACGTTTGATATCATTGTGCCTGCATCGGTAGTGCTATTTTTTATCGGTCTGGCATTTTCATATTTTTTGGTCTTCCCGACGGCTGTTAAGTTTTTTATGGGATTTTCGACCGACAGTTTACTTCCGATGTTCTCGATCGGACATTATTTGTCGTTCGTGATCGCGTTCGTATTGCCGTTCGGATTCGTGTTCGAACTCCCGATGATCGTATTAGTATTGGCGAAGCTGGGTTTTTTGACTTCGGCTTTTCTGAAAGAAAAACGTAAATATGTTATCGTGGGCGCATTTGTGGTGGGGGCGGTCATTTCGCCGACACCCGATATTTTTTCACAGTGTATGATTGCGATCCCGATGCTGCTTTTGTATGAGTGCAGTATTATGATCGTACAAGTTTTCCTAAAAAAATAGATTGAGGAAGGGGAATCATTTTGGCTTTTACAGACATGAGAGAATTTATCGCAGCATTGGAAAGACGCGGTTTGTTGAAACGCATCCGCACTCAAGTTGACTGCGAATTGGAGATCACGGAGATCACGGACCGTGTTTCGAAAATGGAAGGTAATAAAAATGTTGCTTTGTTGTTCGAAAATGTAAAAGGCTATGATATGCCTGTTTTGATGAACGCGTTCGGCAGCATGGAACGTATGGCTATCGCACTCGGCGTCAATGAAGTAGATGATATCGCGAACCGTATTCGCGAAATCTTGCGTCTTCCGTACATATCGGTACAAAACAAGCTTGATTTGGTAAAAATTATTCCGCAGGCGAAAAAAGCGATCAATTTCCCGAAATATGTAAAAAAAGCACCGTGTCAGGAAGTTATCATCAAAGATCGTCCGGATATTGAAAAATTCCCGATCTTGAAATGCTGGCCGGATGACGGCGGCCGTTTTATCACGCTTCCGCTCGTATTCACGAAAAATCCGAAAACGGGTAAACGTAACGTCGGTATGTATCGTTTGCAGGTCTATGACGGACAGACGACAGGTATGCACTGGCATATCCACAAAAACGGTGCAGAAAACTTCCGTGCACACAAAGAGCTTGGCAAAGATCGTATCGAAGTAGCAGTTGCTATCGGTGGCGACCCTGTCTTGACGTACGCGGCAACAGCTCCGCTTCCGCGCGACGTTGACGAGATGGTATTCGCAGGGCTTCTCCGCGAAAAAGCAGTTGAGATGGTCAAATGCGTAACGGTCGACGTAGAAGTACCTGCACATTCCGAGATCATCCTCGAAGGGTATGTCAAACTTGACGAACTTCGTCGCGAAGGTCCGTTCGGTGACCATACTGGTTACTACTCGCTTGCTGATGATTATCCGGTATTCCATATCACGTGTATCACGCACCGCAAAAACCCGATCTATCCTTCGACGATCGTTGGTAAACCGCCGATGGAAGATTGCTATATCGCAAAAGCAACGGAACGTATCTTCCTTCCGTTCCTTCAGGAGCAGATTCCCGAGATCTGCGACATCAATTTGCCGCTCACAGGCGTATTCCACAACTGTGCAATGGTTTCTATTAAGAAAACGTATCCGCAGCAGGCGAAAAAAGTTATGCACGCGATCTGGGGCATGGGACAGATGATGTTTACGAAGATGATCATTATCGTAGATTCGCATGTCAATGTACAAGACGAAAACGAAGTTTGGTGGCGCGTATTCAACAATATCGACGCTCGTCGTGACATTGTCATGGTAGACGGTCCGCTCGATGTACTCGACCATTCTTCGCCGACACCGAACTGGGGTACCAAAATCGGTATCGACGCAACGAAAACGTGGCCGTCCGAAGGTCATACGAGAGAATGGCCGGATGAGATCGTCATGTCGGATGATATCAAAAAAATGGTTGACTTGAAATGGAAGGATCTTGGCCTTGAATAAGATAAAAGCACATTTGCAAAACATAGCTTTGTCGCACTCGATATTCGCGTTGCCGTTTGCGTTTATGGGCGCATTTTTGGCGGCGGACGGAATACCGACGATGCACGACCTCTTTTGGATCACAGTCGCTATGGTCGGCGCACGCAGTGCGGCATTGGCACTCAATAACTTAATTGATCTCAAATATGATAAGATCCATCCGCGTTTTACGAAACGCCCGATGGTAACGGGTGCTGTAAAACCGAAAGAAGCTGTTATACTCATTATCGTAACGCTCCTTATATTCTTTTATGCGGCTGCGCAGCTCCACCCCGTATGTATCAAACTGGCTCCGCTTGCGATCGCCCCGTTCTGCATCTATCCGTATATGAAGCGTTTCTCTTGGACATGTCATCTCGTTCTTGGGTTGTCGCTTGCAGTCGCACCGATCGGTGCGTGGATGGCTATCCGCGGTGATATTACGCTCCCGATCCTTCTCTTGGGTCTGGCGCAAGGCGTATGGATCGCAGGATTTGATGCTGTATATGCGGCGCAGGATGTAAAATTCGACAAAGAACATGGGCTTCATTCGATGCCTGAACGATTTGGTGTAGCAGGCTCGCTTCGCTTGACGAAGATCATGCACGTTATCTGTATCATTTCGTTCTTGCTTGTCGGTATGCTCTTGGAACTCGGCGGCATGTATTATCTCGGTGTATTGATGGCGGCAACGGTTCTGATCTATCAGAACATGATCGTCAAACCGCACGACTTGTCGCAGGTTACGCAAAAATATTTTATGCGTAACGGTTTGGTCGGTATTTGTCTTGCTCTTTTTACCATTGTCAGCTTATATCAATAGGAGGGTCAGCGATGGAAACAACTCTTTTATCGGGTAAGGTTTTTGCCGCACAGCTGAAAGAAGAAGCGAAGCAAAAAGTAGAACAGCTTCAGGCCGAGTATGGTATAACACCGGGGCTTGCTGTTATCATTGTTGGGGAAGACCCTGCTTCTAAGGTCTATGTAGCCAACAAAGAAAAAGGTTGCCATGAAACGGGTATTTATTCCGAAGTCATTCGTATGCCCGAAGATACAGACAAAGAAACCCTTCTGGCAGAGATCCATCGTTTGAATAATGATGCGAAGATACACGGTATCCTCGTACAGCTTCCGCTTCCGAAACATATGCGCTCGGCAGAAGCAGAGATCCTCGAAGCAATCAGTCCTTTGAAAGATGTTGACGGATTTCATCCGATCAATGTCGGCAACTTGTCGATCGGCAAGGATGCACTCGTGCCTTGTACACCGCATGGCTGTATTCGTATGCTCGAGATGGCAGGTATTGAGATCGCAGGCAAGCATGCCGTTATCATCGGCAGAAGCAATATCGTCGGCAAACCGATGGCACAGCTTCTCTTGTCGCGCAATGCGACGGTGACGGTATGTCATTCTCGTACGGAGAACTTGGCAGAGATCACGCGCCAAGCCGATATCCTCGTTGCAGCTGTCGGCAGACCGTATTTCGTTACGGCGGATATGGTGAAAAAGGGTGCCGTCGTTATTGATGTCGGTATCAACCGTTTGGAAAACAAAAAACTCGTCGGAGATGTGGATTTTGATAAGGTAGCACCGATCGCAGGTGCGATCACGCCTGTACCGGGCGGGGTCGGACTTTTGACGATCGCGATGCTGATGCAAAACACCGTATTTGCGGCCGAGTTACAAATAAAATAAGCTTTATTTATAGGAGGTTTTACCAATGAAATCTGATGTTGAAATTGCTCAAGAGGCCCAAATGAAACCGATCACAGAAGTAGCTGAACAGTTGGCTATTCCTGCTGATGAACTCGAACTTTATGGTAAATATAAGGCTAAGTTGTCTCTCGATACATGGCGTAGAGTACAAGACCGCCCGAACGGCAAGCTCGTTCTCGTCAGTGCGATCAACCCGACGCCGGCAGGTGAAGGTAAAACGACGACGACGGTAGGTCTTGGCGATGCTCTTAATCGATTGGGTAAAAAAATCGTCATGGC
>JAFSAX010000100.1 GCA_017442105.1 Selenomonadales bacterium
CTTGAAATAAAAAAGAAGATTGACGGAAAGGGGAACTTTTCGTATAATCTGTACATAACATATACCACATGCACAGATGAGGAGAGTACGCTCACAGCACCATGCAGAGAAACGCGGTCGTTGGCTGAAAGCCGCGTTATGGGAAGTGAAGCGGAAGTGCACCTCGGAGCAAGCAGGCTGAACCTTCAGTAGGTCTGCTCGGCAGCAGCCGTTATCCTGCACGCAAGTCGCCCTGCAATCATGGGCGAGAAGCAGAGTGGAACCGCGGGCCGCCGCCTCTGATACGAGGTAGGCGGCTTTTTGTTTGAAAAAAGGCGACAGGAGGAAAAAGGATGTTCAAACGGTTAAAAAAAGATATTCAAGTCGTATTCGACCGTGACCCTGCGGCACGCAGTGTATGGGAAGTCGTGCTTTGTTATTCGGGCTTGCATGCGATCTGGTTTCATCGTCTGTCGCATAAGCTCTACCTGCGCGGATGGGTACTTCTCCCGCGTATGATATCGAACTTCGCCCGTTTCGTGACGGGTATCGAGATACATCCCGGTGCGACGATCGGTGAAGGCCTCTTTATCGACCACGGCACCGGTATCGTCATCGGCGAAACGGCAGAGCTCGGTAAGAATGTCACGCTGTATCAGGGCGTTACGCTCGGCGGTACAGGCAAAGAAAAAGGCAAGCGTCACCCGACCATCGGCGACAATGTCGTCGTAGCCAGCGGTGCTAAGGTCCTCGGCTCGTTCACCGTCGGTGAACATGCGAAGATCGGCGCAGGCTCGGTCGTTTTAAAAGAAGTACCGCCGTATGCAACGGTCGTCGGTATCCCCGGTAAGATCGTCTGCATGTACGGCGAAAAAGTCCGCGGCGGAGAAGACGATGTCGATCTCAGACACGATCAACTTCCGGATCCGGAAGGTGAGATGCTCTTCTGCATGCAAAGACATATCCAGTTGTTGCAAGAAAAAATCACGAAACTCGAAAAGGAGCTGAAAAAATAACATGGCACTTCGCGTATACAATACGTTGACGAAACAAAAAGAAGAATTTATCCCGAAAGAGGAAGGCAAAGTCGGCATGTACGTTTGCGGTGTAACGCCGTATAACCACCCGCATATCGGCAATGCTCGTCCGTTCGTAACGTGGGACGTTATCAAACGCTACCTCACGAAAAAAGGCTATCAGGTAAAACACATCCAGAACTTCACCGACGTTGATGACAAGATCATCCGTACGGCAAATGCAGAAGGCGTGACGTGGAAAACGATCTGCGACCGCTACATCGACTCGTATTTCGAAGTCATGGACAAATTGAACGTTATCCGTGCAGAGATCTATCCGCGCGTATCCGACCATATGCAGGAAATTATCGACATGGTGCAGACGCTTCAGAACAAAGGCTTCGCGTATGAAGTAGACGGCGACGTATATTACAGCGTAGAAAAATTCGACGGCTACGGCAAACTCAGCGGTCGTGAACTCACCGACATGAAAGCAGGCGCACGTGTCGATGTCGACGAGCGCAAACATCATGCGATGGACTTCGCTCTCTGGAAAAGCGCGAAACCGGGCGAACCTGCTTGGGACAGCCCGTGGGGCAAAGGCCGCCCCGGCTGGCATATCGAATGTTCGGCAATGTCACTTAAATATCTCGGCAACTCGTTCGACTTCCACGGCGGCGGCAGCGACCTTATCTTCCCGCATCACGAAAATGAAATCGCACAGTCCGAAGCTTGCAGTGGATGTGAACCGTTCGTACGCTACTGGCTCCACAACGGCTTTATCACCGTCAACGAAGAAAAAATGAGCAAATCGCTCGGCAACTTCTTCACGGTACAGGATATCCTCGAACATTACAAAGGCGAAGTGCTTCGTTTCTTCATCGTATCGACGCACTACCGCTCGCCGCTCGACTTCAGCGACGAACGATTGACCGAAGCGGCTCGTTCGCTCCAGCGTCTTGAAGTGGCGAAAAAAGCGTGCGATGAGCTTGCAGGTGTAAAAGGCAATGCTGACAGCCAAGAAGCACAGGCACTTCTCGCATCGGCAAAAGAAGCGATGGCAAACTTTGATGCGGCTATGGAAGACGACTTTAACACGGCGCTTGCGATCAGCTACTTGTTCGCACTCGCGAAAGAACTCAACATCTACCATGCGGCAGTGATGAAAAACAGCAGCCTCCACAACAGCGAGCTGTTCCAAGAGGCACAAGGTATCTACATGGATATGGCGAACGTCATCGGTATCCTCGAGCAGGAAGAAGAAGCGGCAGAGGACGACAATCTCGCTTCCGACTTGATGGAGCTTATCATCGAAATTCGTCAGCAGGCACGCCAAGAGAAAAACTGGGCAGTAGCCGACCGTATCCGCGCTCGTCTTGGAGAACTCGGCATCGTGCTCGAAGATTCTCCGCAAGGCGTGAAATGGAAACGCCAATGAAACTGTTCCGTTTTCGCAGATTCCAAAATGAACGCGAGCGTCTGTTCCAAGCGGCGCTGACCGATATCCCACAGAAAGACGTAGCGCCCGAGCAGATGAATCCGCTCGTCCTCGCCTATATCGGCGATGCGTATTTTTCGCTCTATGTTCGTACGCGCATGATCGCATACGAAAAAAATAAAATGCAGGCACTCCATGCCGTCGATGCCAAGATCGTTTCGGCATCGATGCAATCTGTCGCGTGTCATACTATCGAAGAAGAACTCACCGATACCGAACGCGAAGTCCTGCGCCGCGGCCGCAATGCCAAGTCGCAGGTGCCCAAGAGTGCCACCGTCGGCGAATACCGTGCCAGCACCGCATTCGAAGCGATCCTCGGCTACTGGTATCTCAAAGGCGATATGACAAGACTTGACGAGATGGCGGGAAAAGCGTTCCGCGCCATCCTTACGGCTATGAATGAAGAAAGCGAGGGGAACTAATATGAAAGTACAGTTGATGCAGCATACCCCGAATCCACAGCGCGTCGTCGCCATGGCGGCAAGACTCTGCTATTCGCCCGTTGGTGCAGAAGAACTTGCCGAAACGATGACCGACAAGCAGGTGGAAAATCTCCTCAAAAAGATCGTCGAACTCGGACACACCTCGACGCTCGAACACGTTACCTTTACCTTCGCTATCGAAGGCGTATCGCGTGTGTTGACGCACCAGCTCGTGCGCCATCGTATCGCATCGTACTCTCAGCAGAGCCAGCGATACGTCAGCGAACATGATTTTGAATATATCGTACCGAAGACTATCGCGGCGAACGAAGAAGCGCTGGCAAAATTCGAAGCACTCATGCAGACGGTACGCCAAACGTACGATGACCTCGTAGCTCTCGGCGTTGACAAAGAAGATGCGCGTTACTCGCTCACCAACGCGACCGAAACGAAAATCGTCGTCACGATGAACGCACGCTCGCTCCAGAATTTCTTTAACCTGCGCTGCTGTCAGCGCGCACAGTGGGAGATCCGCGAAATGGCGCGCCTCATGCTCATCGAAGTGAAAAAAGTCGCTCCGATCCTCTTTGCCAAAAGCGGCCCCGCCTGCGTCGCGGAAGGCTTCTGCCCCGAAGGCAAAATGAGCTGCGGCAAAGCGGCAGAGATGCAAGCTCTCTACGCATCGCTCGGTCAGGAGGCGTAACATGGCAAACGAAGAGATCTTAGTCGGACGCAACAGTGTGATGGAAGCACTCAAAAGCGGCCGTTCCATCAACAAGCTCTGGATCGCCAAAGGCGACCGCCAAGGCTCGCTCCGCGAAATAGCAGGCCTTGCTAAAAAACAAGGCATCATCGTACAGGAAGTCGATGAACGCAAAGTAAAAGACCTCGCAGGCGATATGCGCCATCAGGGCGTCCTCGCTTTCGTCAGCCCTGTCGAATACCAAGACTGGGAAGACGTTCTCTCCGATGTCATGGCGCGCGGAGAAGTACCGCTCTTTATCCTGCTCGACGAGCTCGAAGACCCGCACAACCTCGGCGCTATCCTTCGTACGTGTGATGCGTCGGGCGCACACTGCGTGCTCATTCCGAAACGTCGTGCGTGTCCCCTCAATGCCACCGTTGCCAAAACGAGCGCAGGTGCCGTCGAATACGTGCCTGTTGCACAGATCGGCAATATCGCGCAGACGATACGCGCACTCAAAAAAGCAGGCTTTTGGGTCGTCGGTGCCGACATGGACGGCGCGGAGAACTTCTACGATGCCAACCTTACAGGCCCGCTCCTTCTTATCGTAGGAAGCGAAGGCAAAGGCATGGGCAGACTGACGAAAGAACAATGCGACTTCCTCGTCAAGATCCCGATGCACGGACGCATCAACTCGCTCAATGCTTCCGTAGCCTGTTCGCTCCTTCTGTACGAAGCAGAGCGTCAGAGAAACAAATAATGAAAAAAACGTACCTTCTTATCGACGGCTATAACGTCATCCATGCATGGCGTACACTCGATAAATGGGGCGATGATATGGCGGCGGCGCGCGACGAGCTTCTCACGATCACAGCCGATTACAGCGCGTATCGCGACTGCTTGTCGATACTCGTATTCGATGCGCCGTCCGCGCCCATCTCCTCGGTAGAAGAAAACTCGGGCGTGACTGTCGTATTCACGAGCGAAGAAGAAACGGCAGACAGCTATATCGAACGAACGGCTTATCAGCTCGTCAGACAAGGCGAGACCGTATACGTCGTCACCAGCGACGGGCTTGAACAATCCGTCATCTTGGGTGCAGGCGCATACCGCATCAGCGCACGCGAATGGCGCGAAACGATCAAAGCGGCGAAAAAAGAACGCCGCAGGAAGTATCAGACGCGCCCTTTGGGTGACCGCAGCGAACTGGCCGCGCGTCTTTCCGACGAAGTCCTCGCCAAACTCGAAGCACTCAGACGAGCAGAACTGAAATAGGCGATAAAAAAGGGAATCGTTACAATAACTGAAAGTGATACTTGACGTTAGATGGCGGCTGGCGTATAATTTGCTATGTACCGACATATCTTGGTATGTTCAAAGGCATCATGGTTTCTTCGGATTCGGTGCGTGTCAAACGAAGTACATGACCGAAGAAGCAGAAGGAGGCGGTGCGATGAAACAAAATTCACAGCAAGATGAATTGTATCGTGGATTTGAAAGCATGACTGATGAAGAAGTCGTAGTAGAGGCCAAAGAACACGACAACAGCGCGGCACTCGACTACTTGATTCATAAATATCGCAACTTCGTACGAGCAAAAGCCCGCTCGTACTTCCTGATCGGTGCGGACAGAGAAGACATTATCCAAGAAGGCATGATCGGTCTTTATAAGGCGATCCGTGACTTCCGCGCAGATAAGCTGTCCTCGTTCCGCGCGTTCGCCGAACTGTGCGTACAGCGCCAGATCATCACGGCGATCAAGACAGCAACAAGACAGAAACATATTCCGCTCAACTCGTATGTATCGCTCAACAAACCGATCTACGATGAAGACTCGGACAGAACGCTCCTTGATGTGTTGTCGGGCTCGAAGATATCCGACCCCGAAGAACTCGTCATCAGCAGAGAAGAATTCATCGATATCGAAGCGAAGATGGGGCAGATCTTAAGCGACCTCGAGTGGAAAGTACTCATGTCGTACCTCGACGGCAAATCGTACCAAGAGATCGCCGTTGAGCTCGGAAGACACGTTAAATCGATCGACAATGCATTGCAGCGCGTTAAGAGGAAATTGGAACGATATCTGGAAAACCGCGCAGACGATACGGATGTGACGGGAGTATACCAAGGATTATCGGGTCTTAACAGAAGCTTGTATCATATTGCAGAGCGTAAAGCAGAACGATAAAAACATCCTGTTTCGGGATGTTTTTTCTCTTATTTATACAATGAGGAGGAATCGGTATGAAAACGATTCGAAACATTGCCGTCTTAACAGGCGGCGGCGATTGCCCGGGACTTAATGCAGTCCTTCGCGCAGTAGTGCGCACGGCGATCTCGCAAGGTGTCAGCGTATGGGGCGTCAAAAACGGTTTTGGCGGTCTTGTAAAAAATGAAATGATGTATCTCGGCATGAATGACGTAGCAGGCATTTTGCCGCGCGGCGGTACCATTCTCGGTACGACGAACCGTGATAACCCGTTCCATTTCAAGACGGTCGAAGAAGACGGCACTGTCGTCTACAAAGATATGTCGGGCGTCGTACTCGAAAACTTGAAAAAACGTGAGATCGACGCACTTCTCGTCATCGGTGGTGACGGCACCATCAAGATCGGCGGAGAGATCGCCGAGCTCGGTGTTAAAGTCGTCTGCGTGCCGAAAACGATCGACAACGACATCGCCTGCACCGAACGTACCTTCGGCTTCGACACGGCTGTCGGCGTTGCAACGGAGGCGCTTGACCGTCTTCACACGACGGCAGAATCGCATCACCGCGTCATGGTACTCGAAGTCATGGGCCGTTATGCAGGCTGGATCGCACTTCATGCAGGTCTTGCGGGCGGTGCAGACTGTATCCTGATCCCCGAAATTCCGTACGACATTCGTGCCGTACAAGAAAAGATCAACCGTCGTCAGCAAAAAGGCAGCAAATTCAGCCTCGTCGTCGTCGCAGAAGGCGCGGCACCGATCGGCGGCGAAATGGTCGGCGTAGAGCGCAAAGAAGGCACTGAAAAACTTCGTCTTGGCGGGATCGGCAATATCCTCGCCGAACAGCTCGAAGAACTCTGCGGTGTAGAAACACGCTGCACCACGCTCGGACATCTCCAGCGCGGCGGCTCGCCGACAGCATATGACCGCGTGCTCGCAACGAGATTCGGCGTTGTCGCAACAGAAGCACTCCTTGGCGGCAAGACCGATATCATGGTCGCACTTCAGAATAATGAAGTCATCGAAGTACCGCTTAGTGAAGTGGCAAAACAGTCGGCACTCGTACCGACAGACTGCGAGCTCGTTCGTTCGGCAAAACGCATCGGCATCTGTTTCGGTGACTGATAGCATCAGAAGGAAGTACTCTGAAAATGAGTGCTTCCTTTTTTGTGCAAATGATAAGGAAATAGTTGTCTTTCCGCTTAAACTGTGTATAATAGAAAAAGCAATACAATATGGAGGTACATCTATGAATGAATATATCATAGCGATCATACTCGGTATCATCGAAGGTGCGACCGAATTCCTTCCCGTATCCTCGACAGGACACATGATACTCGCAGGCTCCATGATGGGGTTCACAGGTGAAGTCGCGACCGTATTCGAAGTCGTTATCCAATTCGGTGCCATCCTCTCCGTCCTCTTCATCTATCGCGATCGCTATCTCAACATGCTCCGTCCGAAAGCGGGCGGCAAACACCTTACCATGATGCACGTAGCCGCAGGTATCGTACCTGTCATGGGCATCGCATACTTTTTGCACTCTCCCATTAAGGAATACTTATTCTCGCCCATGACAGTCATCATGGCACTCATCGTCGGCGGTCTGTTTATGCTCTTTGCCGAAAAAGTGTCGAAAGAGTCCCGCATCACCGATGTCGACCAGCTCACCGTCAAAGAAGCAACGCTCGTCGGTATCTTCCAAGTCCTTTCCCTCTGGCCGGGATTCTCGCGCTCCGGCTCGACCATCGCGGGCGGCCTTCTCCTCGGACTCTCGAGAAAAGCTGCGGCAGACTTCTCCTTCATCATCGCCGCACCGCTCATGTTCGTAGCCTGCTCGTATGACTTCCTCAAGATCTACGACAAGCTCTCCATGGACGATCTGGCCATGTTCGCCATCGGATTCGTCACCGCATTCATCTTTGCGTACGTGTCCGTCATCTGGTTTTTACGATTCCTCAACAACTCGTCCTTGGCATCGTTCGCCTACTACCGCTTCCTCTTGGCGGCCGTATCGTATTACTACTTCTTCTTTTAAAAGACAAGACTGCTATCCATTCGGACGGCAGTCTTTTTTTGTATAGAGAAACATTATTGATGATAAAACAATAAGATAGACATAAAAGTACGAACATGATACGATGAAAAAAACAGCTCGAGAGGGGCGGATAGAATGAAAATAGTGAACGGATTATTGGCAGGTAGTCTTATTGCGGTAAGTCTTATGGGTATGAACAACGCGGCATCTGCACAAGAAGTCGAGATGGCGTATGGGAATGCCGCTCTTATGCAGCAGGCGCAAGGTGTGCAGGTGAGCGGTACAGACGGCCTGCAGAAATATTACAAAGAAGATTATGACTGCGAATTCGACCACGACGAATACGGCGATTATCACGACGACCCGCGCTACGACCGCGGTGAATATGACGATGACTGTTTTGAAGATTAAGTGTGGCAGATAAGCGAAAATAAATCAAAACTTCTTTTGAAAACCCCTTTACAACGGAGTATGGATGTGATAATATCTATAACTGTCGGTACACGATAAAAACAACTTCAAAAAAAGTTGAAAAAAGGTATTGACAAATCACAAGGATGCGATATAATAAAAAAGTATCCTAGATACGCCGATATAGCTCAATTGGTAGAGCAACTGACTTGTAATCAGTAGGTTGGGGGTTCAAGTCCTCTTGTCGGCTCCATGATGGACAGGTTCCCGAGTGGCTAAAGGGAGCAGACTGTAAATCTGCCGGCTCCGCCTTCGCTGGTTCGAATCCAGCCCTGTCCACCATTTCTTCATCGCGGGGTGGAGCAGTTGGTAGCTCGTCGGGCTCATAACCCGAAGGCCGCAGGTTCAAGTCCTGTCCCCGCAACCAAATTATGCTGATGTGCTGGTGTAGCTCAGTCGGCAGAGCGTATCCTTGGTAAGGATAAGGTCACCGGTTCAATCCCGGTCACTAGCTCCACAAACTCAATATGGCGGCGTAGCTCAGTTGGCTAGAGCATGCGGTTCATACCCGCAGTGTCCGCGGTTCGAATCCGTGCGCCGCCACCAAATTTACAAAGCGGCTCCGTTATTATACGGAGTTTTTGTTTTGATAAAAACACGTTTTCGGAAAAAATATAGCATACCCGGCAGCGTGGACTATTGACATAAGAATATAAGTATGCTAAATTATTATAGTGGCACTTTGGGTAAGTGTCTTATTTACAAGGTAAGAGGGGTGCGAGACATGGCAAGCAAGGGTAATCGCAATGCTGTTACGTTGGCTTGTGTAGATTGCAAACAGCGCAACTACCAGACTAACAAAAACAAAAAAAATGACCCGGACAGAATTGAACTCAGCAAATATTGCAAATTCTGCCACAAACATACAACACACAAAGAAACCAAGTAATTTGGGTTATTTGATAGGGGTATAGCTCAATTGGTAGAGTAGTGGTCTCCAAAACCATTGGTTGAGGGTTCGAGTCCTTCTGCCTGTGCTAATTAAAATAAAATAGTTCAAACAAAAAATGAAAAGGTTTATAAACTACATTAAAGAATGTTATACTGAGTTAGTCGAGAAGACTTCTTGGCCAACTTGGAAAG
>JAFSAX010000101.1 GCA_017442105.1 Selenomonadales bacterium
AGTCACCGACTACATCACGCGCAGACCTGCCCTCATTCCGCTCGCAGGCCCTGCGAACAAGCAAGGCCGTATCGCCGCGAACAACATCGCAGGCCGTCCCGAAGTGTACAAGGGCACGCAAGGCTCGTCCGTCCTCAAGGTATTCGACATGACGGCAGCTTCGACGGGCGCAAGCGAAAAGAGCCTCAAACGCGCAGGTATCGCGTATGAAAAATCGTACACGCACTCGCTCTCGCACGCAGGCTACTACGGCGGTGCAACACTCATCAGCCTGAAGCTCCTCTATGCACCGCATACAGGCAAGCTCCTCGGCGCACAAGCCATCGGCAAAAGCGGTGTCGAAAAACGTATCGACGTCCTCGCAACGGCTATCCGTGCCGGTATGAGCGTATTCGACCTCGAAGAACTCGAACTGACGTACGCACCGCCGTACTCCTCGGCGAAAGACCCCGTCAACATGGGCGGTTACGTCGCATCGAACCTCATCAAAGGCGACTGCGCGGCGATCCATTGGGACGAGATCAATACCGATGACAGCGGTTACCTCGTAGACGTACGCACACCGTACGAATATAAACGCGGCACCATCGGCAACGCTGTCAATATCCCTGTCGATGAACTCAGAGGGCGCCTTGCAGAGCTTCCGACCGACAAGCCGATCCACATCATCTGCCAAGTAGGCCTTCGCGGTTATATCGCGTACCGCATCTTAGCGGCACACGGCTTCACGGGCATGAAAAACCTCAGCGGCGGCTACTACCTCTACAATACCGCAATGAACGGCAAATAATCGAATACAACAAAAACGCTGTGAGCGCACCTGCCCACAGCGTTTTTTTCCTATATCACGACTGTCTGCAACAGGAATCGTGACACGCTTTTTCTTTCGTTTTATCTCCCTTGAGAAGCCGCACCGCATTCAAGACGCACAGAAGTGCCACGCCCGTATCGGCGAATACCGCCAGCCACATCGAAGCCATGCCGACAAGACCGAGTACGAGGACGAGTGCCTTTACGCCGAGCGCAAGTGCGATATTCTGCCGTGCGATCCGCATCGCACTACGCGCCGTACGGACGGCTTCTGCCACCGAGCCGAACGCAGAGCGCATCAAGACGACATCTGCCGCCTCTGCCGCCGCACTGCTTCCGCTTGCAAACGCCATGCCGACATCAGCTCCTGCCAGCACAGGCGCATCGTTGAGCCCGTCGCCGACGAACGCGACCTTGCCGTACTGTTCGCGCAGAGAACGCACCGCAGACAGCTTATCGCTTGGCAGCATCTCTGCCCTGACGTCTTCGATACCGACAGCCGAGGATACGAGATGCGCGCTCTCCTCTCTGTCGCCCGTCAGCATCACCGTACGAAGTCCCATTGCCGTAAGCGACGACACGCCGTCTTTGGCATCACACTTGATCGTATCACCGATGATAAGCGTCGCTTCATGCACACCGTCTACGGCAAGAAGAACGACTGTACCGCCCGCCTCCTCACCGACGACACGCACACCACAGCGCGCAAGAAGACTGCTTCTTCCGAGCAGGATACGCCGACCGCATACCACCGCGGCAAGCCCTTCGCCTGCATATTCCTGCGCCGATTCGGCGACCGACAGCACAAGTCCTTCCGCTTCTGCCCGCCGAACGAGTGCCTTGGCAATGGGGTGCGATGACATCATCTCCGCAGAGCCTGCCAGAGCCAGTACCTCCTCGCGCGACAGACTGCCGCGAAGCACGATATCCTGACAGACGAAATCGCCCTCCGTCACCGTACCCGTCTTGTCGAGCGCGACGACTTGTGCCGCAGAGAGAGCCTCGAGTGCCAGACCGCTCTTAAAGAGGATACCGCGCCGTGAAGCTGCCCCGATACCCGAAAAGAAGCTGAGCGGTACCGACAAGACGAGCGCACACGGACAGCTTATCACAAGGAACGTGATAGCCGTATAGAGCCAGTCATGCCAGTTGCCCGTCACCACAGACGGCACGACAGCCGTCAGAACTGCCACTCCGACGACAAACGGCGTATACACTCGCGCGAACCGCGTAATAAACCGCTCCATCGTCGGTTTCGTATCGGCCGCCTCCGCCACAGCCTCCATCATGCGATACGCGAACGACGTTTCAAGCGTCTTTGTCGCACGAAGCACGAGCACGCCCTGCAAGTTGAGTGTGCCGCTCATCACCTCATCGCCCTTTCGCACGCGGCGCGGAACAGCTTCCCCCGTCACGGGCGACGTATCAAGACGGCTCTCACCCTCAACGATCACCCCGTCGAGCGGGATACGGTCGCCTGCACGCACGCGCAAGATGTCGCCGACCTTTGCCGCCTCGGCAGGAATAACGATCTCTCTGCCGTCCGCATCGAGCAGACTGACTGTTTCGGGACGCATCAGCGACGCATCACGCACAGCACGACGACTGTTCTGTTCGGCTCGCTTCTGCATCCCTTCACCGAACAGATAAAACAGCATGATCGCCGCGGCTTCTTCATACTCGCCGATGATGAGCGCACCGATCGTCGCGACCGCCATCAAGAAATTCTCATCGAACAGTCGCCCGCGCACAAGATCTCGCCCTGCGATCATCAGCACCTCATAGCCTGCCACCAGATACGCTAAGACAAACAGCGCAATACCCTCTGCCGTATCCGTACCGAATACAAAGCCGAGGACGAACAGCACCGCCCCGACCGCAAGCTTGCCCCACTCCTCGAAAAAGCCCTTCTTCTCCTGCGTCACATCACGGAGCGTACCCTCCGCACGAAGCATTACACCATGCTCGATGCTCTCGCAGACAGACTGCAGCTGCTCCGTCAAGTCCTCCTCGCTCACCACCGTCAGTCTGCGCGACGCAAATGACAGCGTCGCCTCCGATACCGCAGGCAAAGCGCATATCTCGCGCTCCATCTTCGCGGCGCAGTTCGCACAGCCGAGATTCTCGACCGTATACGTTCTTTTCATCATCTGTGCCCCTCTCTATCGTCTGCAAGCCCTACCGGGCTCATCACAAACTGCTTTTATCAGCATCATTATATCATACTTATACAGTATGCAAAACACGCACCTGCTTGTCCGCACCGCATTTCGGGCAAAAAAAGAACGCCCCTCTCGCAAGGAGCGTCCCACTCTTACAATATCTCCTCTACATCCTCCCA
This sequence comes from Selenomonadales bacterium, assembly GCA_017442105.1. NCBI lineage: Bacteria > Bacillati > Bacillota > Negativicutes > Selenomonadales > Selenomonadales bacterium. The sequence goes on from JAFSAX010000101.1 coordinate 3,152, forward strand.
CGCAGAAAACGATGAGCGGATAAAGCTCTCCATCGCCGTCATACGGCGCGTATCGGTCGAATGAGAATGGATACCGACGATCGTATTTTCTTCAAGATCATGGATCGTGTGCGTATATACGATATAATGCTCGTTATACTCCTCGCGCATCGGGATATCTCTGACGGTCGAGGTCACGAGATAACGACAGCCCGCCTCTTGTGCGCGCGTTTCGGCATCAACATCGTCCTCTGCCAGCACGAATCCGTCCGCATGGAGCCGTACGACATCGGCAAACGCCATCTTCATATACGCCGCGTCCTTATCGAACTTCATATCAAGCTCCGTCACCATCGGTGTCACGTATACCTTCGCCTTGCCTGCTTTTGATGCACGCTCGCACGGTTCATACGGCACCGCACCGTCCTTCATACCGACGACATCGTAGTAGTCCTTCAAGACAACATCGAAATACTCCGTGATATTGTGGCTCGACGCACTAAGCCCCAACGGCAGCTTCTCGCGCGCATCGAGCTTTTTCTCCGTGCCGAACTGTTCGTATCCGCCCGCCACCTTCTGGAGCGCGATCACGATCGGGTCGCCCTTCATCGTGATACGCACGAGCGGAAGATGCTCATACGCACGCGCGAACGCATCATTGCCCACCGCAGGCGCGCCGAACGTCATGATATGTATCTGCTCGGGCATGATACCGAGGTCGAAAAGTCTTGCCCCGAGGATCGTCACCGCCGCACCGCCGAGGCTGTGCCCCGTCAGATAGACATGCGCATCACGATTCTCTCTAAGAATATCGACGAGCGAGCGCATACCGCCGTCTGTCTTCACCTCTACCGTCAACAGATGAAGTGCCAGCTTGTCAAAGCCCTTATGTACGCGAAGCTCGGACGCATCGTTCTTCGTCAAAGGGCGCTCTGCCATCTCACGAAACTCTGCGATCGTACTTCCGCCGTACGGCACCTGCTTCATCTTCAAATCAAGACGGACATCCCTCACATCGTTCGTCCCTGCCACCGCAAGAAGAAAACTGTTCTTTCCGTTATCCGTCTTTTTCGCGATGAGAAACTCCGCACTCACCTTGCCGTCCATCGTCGCATATCGGTCGATCTCCCAGCCGCCCGCCGAAAGATAGCTCTCGAAAAGGTGTGCATTCCTGTCATCATACGACGCCATACAGCCAGCCGCACTCACAACACGTGCCCTCGCCTTTTGTACATTGTCGGGCGCGGCAAACACGCACCCGCACCACAAAATACAAAAGGCGAGGCAGATAAGCCTTACGATACACTGCTTCATCTGCTTCGCCTCCGATATGACTCTTATTCTTCCTCTTCGCAATCGCATGCAAGCATCTCGTCTTCGAGATCTTCATACGTATCGAGGATATTGTTGTGATGCTCATCGAGTGCATCGCTGATCAAACGAAGGATCGCGTTCGTCTGTTCTTCCGGAAGGCCGATCGCCATAATGATATCGTCAAGACGATCTTCCAAAATATCAATATCTTCTTCGAACAATACCGGAACTTCCTGTTCCATTTCTTCCAAGCATTTTTCTTCGCACATAGTTACATTCCTCCTGTCAGCCGAAGCTGTTTTTCTCTTATCTTGTCTTCATTATACCACAACTTGCCCCATTTCTCACTACTTGCGAAAGCAATTTTTTCACAGAATAGTTTCAATAGTCCGCATATTATGCTACAACCTTTTCTTTTGTTAGTCAAAGAGCATTTTTCCTTTATAATTGAAACTGATTCTTACTATTTGTTTATAAATTACCCTGTAATTATGCGAAAATTTTCACATATCAGTCAATATTCTATTGCAATTTTCTGTCAATTGCGTTACAATTAAAATACGTATAACATACGTGTCGACCACCAATCTATTTCTGAAAGGAAGTAATGTTCATGCAGAAACCAATGAAAACTATGGATGGTAACACAGCTGCCGCGTACGTATCGTATGCGTTCACCGATGTAGCTGCGATCTTCCCGATCACGCCGTCCTCCAACATGGCAGAATCCGCGGACGAATGGGCTGCCGTTGGCAAAAAGAACATCTTCAATCAACCGGTTAAAATCGTAGAAATGCAGTCTGAAGGCGGTGCGGCAGGTGCCGTTCACGGTTCGCTTCAAGCAGGCGCACTCACGACGACGTACACAGCATCTCAGGGTCTTCTCCTTATGATCCCGAACATGTACAAGATCGCCGGCGAACTTCTCCCGGGCGTATTCCACGTCAGCGCACGTACAGTCGGTGCGAACGCGATCAGCATCTTCGGTGACCACTCCGACGTTATGGCTTGCCGTCAGACAGGCTTCGCTCTCCTCGCTGAAAGCAGCGTACAGGAAGTCATGGACCTTGCCGGTGTTGCTCACCTCTCCGCGATCAAAGGCCGCGTACCGTTCCTCAACTTCTTCGACGGTTTCCGTACGTCCCATGAAATTCAGAAAGTCGAACTCATGGACTACAAAGACCTCGAAGCACTCCTTGACAAAGATGCCGTAGACGCGTTCCGCAAACGCGCCCTCAACCCGGATCATCCGGTGCTCCGCGGTACGGTACAGAACCCGGATATCCACTTCCAGCAACGCGAAGTTGCAAACAAATTCTACGAAGCTCTTCCGGACATCGTATCCGACTACATGGACGAGATCAGCAAGATCACGGGCCGCGAATATCACCCGTTCAACTACTACGGTGCGCCTGACGCAGACCGCATGATCGTAGCAATGGGCTCCATCTGCGGCGTCGTAGAAGAGATCGTTGACTACCTCAACGCTCACGGTGAAAAAGTAGGTCTTCTCAACGTTCACCTCTATCGTCCGTTCTCGACGAAACACTTCTTCAAATACATCCCGAAAACAGTCAAAAAGATCGCTGTTCTCGACCGTACGAAAGAAAGCGGCTCCCTCGCTGAACCGCTCTACCTCGACGTTAAATCCGCATTCTACGGCACGGATTGGCAGCCGCAGATCGTTGGTGGTCGCTGCGGTATCGCAAGCAAAGACACGATCCCTGCCCACATCCACGGTGTATTCGAAAACCTCAAACTCGATGCTCCGAAAGACAACTTCACAGTTGGTATCGTAGACGACGTAACGTTCACGAACCTCCCGCTCGGCGACGACATCGACACGACGCCGGCTGGCACGACAGCTTGTAAATTCTGGGGTCTCGGTTCCGACGGTACGGTCGGTGCTAACAAATCCGCTGTTAAAATTATCGGTGACCACACGGATATGTACGCACAGGCATACTTCGCATACGACTCCAAAAAATCGGGCGGCGTCACGATCTCGCATCTCCGTTTCGGTAAAGAGCTCATCAAATCGCCGTACCTCATCAACAAAGCAGACTTCATCGCTTGCCACAACCAGTCCTACGTAACGAAATACGACGTACTCGCAGGTCTAAAACGCGGCGGTAACTTCCTCCTCAACTGCAACTGGAGCGCAGAAGAGCTCGAAGCGAACCTCCCGGCAAACATGAAACGCGTTCTCGCACAAAAAGAAGCGAACTTCTACATCATCGACGCTGTTAAGATCGCGCAAGAGATCGGTCTCGGCGGCCGCATCAACATGATCATGCAGTCCGCATTCTTCAAAATTGCAAACATCATCCCGGTAGAAGACGCAGTCGCTCACCTCAAAGACGCAGTAGTCAAATCCTACGGCAACAAAGGTCAGCACATCGTTGACATGAACAACGCCGCTATCGATCAAGGCGTCAACGCGATCGTCAAAGTAGACATCCCGGCAGCTTGGGCTGACGCTCAGGACGCTCCGGCAGAAGCAAAAGCAGAAGTACCGGAATACATCAGCAAGATCCTCGAACCGATGAACCGTCAGGAAGGCGACTCCCTCCCGGTAAGCGCATTCGTAGGCATCGAAGACGGTACATATCCGCTCGGAAGCGCAGCGTACGAAAAACGCGGTATCGCGATCAACGTACCGGAATGGCAGCTCGACAAATGTATCCAGTGTAACCAGTGCTCGTATGTATGTCCGCATGCAGCGATCCGCCCGGTACTCCTCACGGCTGAAGAAGCAGCTGAGCTCAACGTACCGAATAAACCGGCAGTCGGCGCAAAAGACCTCCTCTTCACGATGGCCATCTCCCCGTACGATTGTACAGGTTGCGGCAACTGTGCTCAGGTCTGCCCGGCAAAAGAATCCGCACTCGTTATGAAACCGCTTGACACGCAGGTAGCAAAAGCTCCTCAGTGGGATGCACTCGTCAAAGTTGCTCCGAAAGCTAACCCGTTCAACGTGAAAACGGTCAAAGGCAGCCAGTTCGAACAACCGCTCCTCGAATTCTCCGGCGCATGCGCAGGCTGCGGCGAAACTCCGTACGTCAAACTCGTTACTCAGCTCTTCGGCGACCGCATGATGGTAGCCAACGCTACAGGCTGTTCTTCCGTATGGGCAGGCTCCACCCCGTCCGTACCGTACACCACGAACCACAAAGGCCACGGCCCGGCTTGGGGCAACTCCCTCTTCGAAGACAACGCCGAATACGGCCTTGGTATGTTCCTCGGTGTCAAACAGATTCGCGAAAAACTCGCCAACGAAGTAGCAGCAGCGATCGAAGGCTGTCCGGACGCAGAACTCAAAGCAGTCCTCCAAGACTGGTATGACAACCGCGACCTCGGCGACGGCACTCGCCAGCGTGCAGACAAAGTCATCGCAGCGATCGAACCGCTCGTAGACAAATGCCCGCACCTTGCAGCTATCTGGCAGGATAAAGACTTCCTCGTAAAACGTTCCCACTGGATCATCGGCGGCG
>JAFSAX010000102.1 GCA_017442105.1 Selenomonadales bacterium
ATCAAACTCTCCAATAAATTTTATTGAAGAACCTTGATGGCTCTTATAAATCTGGTTTAAAAAGAAATTGTTTAAAAAGTCTGGAGCGGGAAACGAGATTCGAACTCGCGACCCTCGCCTTGGCAAGGCGATGCTCTACCGCTGAGCTATTCCCGCTTTTGACTCGCACATCTAGCGTGTTTGTTGTTTGCATTGTTTAGTTTTCAAAGAACACTTGCTACCGAAGTAGCTTATTTAGTCTATCACAATGTTTCGCTGATGTCAACTACTTTTTTGTGATAACTATTTGGTTGGTGCCGTCAACCGACTACTTGTTTATAATATCACAATGAAACTGCCTCGTCAACACTTTTTTTGAATTTATTTTAAAATATTATGTGGTATTTCGACATAGGTCTGCGGTACATCTCCTACTACGATGTATTCTGTTAGGGGTATTGTTGTTTGGACAGTGGTTGTTTCTTCTGTGAATGGTATGATGATACGTATGTCGATCATGATGTCAATGTACATGCTGTGTTTGGTCTGGTTGATGCCGATATGTTCGAATTGGTTTTGTGGTCGTACAATGATTTTGCCTGTTGGTTTCATATAAATGGGTATTTCCGGTCCACGACCGGCAAGGAAGCTGATTTTCGATAATTGTCCAAGGGGTATGTTGATGGGGATATCAGCAAGTGCAGAGAGTTCTGTTTCTATATTGTTGGTGATGGCGGCAGTGATGGCGTTATATTGGGTAGTGTCCGGTTGGACGAGGATGACTTTTCCTCGTTCGTCTAAGATGGTATGTACACGCAGGGCTTCTTGACCTTGTTCTTTGATGATGTTTTCTACGGTTCGGCTTATGATGGTCGTTGCATGACGATTGATTTTGTTTTCGGCTATGATGTACAGGGTGGGTCTGAGTTCGTTGTCTATCCATAGGAATGTGCTGCATAAGAGTGTGATTACTATGAATATGGTGAGTATGCTCTTGTTTGGGGTTGCTATAGCAAGATGGTATTTCATATGGTTTCTCCATTCTTTTTCTATTATTTTATTCTTTGTGTGTAAGATGTGTGTATATGTATGCTTTTTTCTTCTCTGGTTGCTTTTGATGTGATATAATTAAGTATCATTTATTTGTAGGAGGATATTATGTCTAATCTACTTAGATCTAAACGTAAGGCTAAACCTTCCAAGAAATCATCGAAGTCGGGTAAGTCTAAGATTGGTTTTTTGATTGGTATTGTTGTGGTGGTTATGCTGGCAGGTATTGGTCTGGGATTTTTGTCAGCGAATATGAATACGAAGCCGGGGCTTACGAATGATATTCGTCCCGCGGCTTCGTCGCAGATTTTTGATATCAATGGTGATCTGATCTGTAATCTTCATTTGGAGGAAAACCGACTTCCAATCAAGATTGCGAATATGCCGAAGGATCTGCAGAATGCTTTTGTTGCGGTAGAGGATGCTCGTTTTTATAAGCATTGCGGTATCGATCCTCTTGGCATTATGCGTGCGGCAGTTGTGAATATTACCGCAGGCAGTGTGTCGGAGGGTGGTAGTACGATCACGCAACAGCTCGCCAAGAATGCTTATTTATCTCAAGAGCGTACGTTGAAGCGTAAGATTCAAGAGATGTTTTTGGCTCTCCAGATCGAGCGCCAGTATTCGAAGCAAGAGATTCTTGAGATGTATTTGAATCAGATTTATTTCGGTCAAGGTGCTTATGGTATCCAGGCAGCAGCTAAGACGTATTTTAATAAGAATGCAGAGGATCTGACGCTTCCGGAGTGTGCTATGCTTGCAGGTATTCCGAAGAGTCCGAATTACTATTCACCGTTTAATAATCTGAAGGCAGCGAAGGCTCGCCAAGAAGTGGTCTTGAATCAGATGGTGAAGTATCAATATATTGATAGCGAAACTGCGGCACGTGCGAAGGCGACAGAGATCGTTCTTGCCGAGCCCGGCGGTGCGAAGTCGCGCCAGTTGGCTTCTTATTTTATTGATTATGTGACGCAGATATTGATCGAAAAGTATGGTGCCGATGCTGTTTATAAGGAAGGCTTGAAGATCTATACGACGCTCGACTTAAATATGCAGAAGGCTGCGGAGGCCGCTATTACGCAGCTTCCTACTTATCGCACGGATGAAAACGGTGTGCAGCAGCCGCAGGTTGCGATCGTTGCGATCGACCCGCACAACGGGCACATCAGAGCGATGGTCGGCGGTCGCGGCAACGATCATTTTAACCGTGCTACGATGGCTGAACGTCAGCCGGGTTCTGCATGGAAGCCGTTTGTATATCTGGCAGCGATCGACAGTGGTATGTGTCCGAAAACAACGATTCGTGATGCTGCATTGACGATCGGCAATTGGTCGCCGAAAAACTACTCGGGCAATTATTCGGGTACGGTGACACTTCGTCATGCACTTACGTATTCACTTAATATCCCTGCAGTGAAGCTGGTACAACAGCTCTCTCCCGAGAAGGTTCTCCGTTATGCACAAGATATGGGTATTACTTCGCTGGTGTTTGAGGGTGCAGTCAACGACTGCAATTTGTCGGCGGCATCGCTGGGTGGTTTGACCCGCGGTGTGACACCGCTTGAACTTGCCTCTGCGTACGGTGTATTCGCAACGGGCGGTGTACTTACCAAGTCGACTCCGATCATCAAGGTCGTAAATCGTGATGGCAAGGTGCTTGAAGAAAACTTGACTCCGCAAAGCAAAGATGTTGTAAGTGCAACGTCTGCTTATATCGTAACTGATATGATGAAGGATGTTGTAACGCATGGCACGGGTGCAAGAGCGAATATCGGTCGTCCTGCGGCAGGCAAAACAGGTACAACGGATAACAACCGCGATGCTTGGTTTGTCGGATTCACGCCTGACTTGGTAGCAAGTGTTTGGGTCGGCATGGACAGCTCCGGTTATTTGTCAGGTGTTACAGGCGGCACGCTCCCTGCTGCTATCTGGCGTGATTTTATGAAAGTTGCCGTACGCAATATGCCGGCAACAGATTTTACAAGACCACGCGGTGTCGATATGGACAAGGAAACGCTCAAGGCAACCGACAGTGGCGATCCACTCCCCGAAGAGGATGAAGAAACAACCGAAGAAGATGTGACGACAGAGGAGCCGAAGGAAGAGACAAAAGCAGATGATAAGAACGACGACAAAAAGTCTGATGATAAAAAAAGCGATTCTAAGAAAGCTGACGATAAGAAGGGAGCAAAACAATCGACTTCCAAACAGAACAGCACGACAAAATCGACTTCTCCTTTCTTGCCACCACCTCCATCTCGCAACAATTAAAGAAAAGAGCCCCTGCATAAGCAGGGGCTTTTCTTATGCCGTCAGCAGCAAGAGGAACTATCATCATTCGTCAAGTAGTTGCCGCCGCCAAAACCGCCGCAGCAGCATAAGAGTAAAATGATGATGATAATGATCCATATCCAGCCGCCGCCAAAACCGCCACAGCCACCGAAACCACTATATCTGCCCATGATGTAACCTCCTTTATTCAAGAGCGTATTATCTTGCCGCTCTTATACTGTAATATATGGCTTTGCAAGGTAAGTGTTCATGACCGTTTTTTTATTTTTCGGTTCACTTTTCCCAATACGCTTCATATGTTGAAGAAAGATTATTCGGAGGTGGTTTCTTTGTTGGGGAATTTCGGCAATATGATGGAGGTTATCCAAAAAGTGCAACAGAATGTGCAGTCTATACAGGAAGGACTGCGTAAGGAACGGTTGGAGTCGTCGAGCGGTGATGTCGTCCATGTTGTAATGAACGGCGCACAAGAGGTCATCGCGCTCCATCTAAATCCATCTTATTTGTCACCCGACAACAAGGCGATGCTTGAAGATCTCTTGATCGCTTGTTTTAACGATGCATCTCGTCAATCACGCGAGCGTAATCAATCGGCAATGGGTAAGCTCTCGCAAGACTTCAACCTGCCTCCGATCCCGGGACTCTTCTGATACAGTCTGTTATAAAGGAGTTGATGCGATGAGCACAACAGATAAATCTCTTCTTCAAACGATCCTCACGCTTCTCGATGTGCTGTCATCGCACAAAACAGAGGGTCAGTCTTGGATACATCTCTTATCCCTTCTCTGCATCTTCACGATCCTAAATCAACCGCCCACCAATACGAGCTCATCGGCACAGCCTGCCAATCCTCTGCAAAAACTGCTCGGCGACTTGGCCAAAGGCACTTCGCAAGGTGGCGGGCTCGGTAGTGCCGATACACTTCTTTCTCTCCTGCCGCTTCTCAACAGTCCGCAAATAAAATCCAAGCTGAACCCGAACAGTATTGCGGCAATGATGAACGTCGTCCAAAGCCTTACCGGCGGAGCAGCACCAACGCCTGCCAAAACTGCGCCACCCTCTTCCGAATCACATCCTGCATCTGCGACAGCCGCTCCTTCCCCACCACAACCTGCTCCATCTATACCATCGCCACTCGAGCCTACGCCCACACCACCACTGTCACCAACCACACCGCAACCACAATCGTCCAAACCAGATCCTGCACCGACCAATCGTTATCTCGATTGGAAAAACAGTTTTTGATAAAAAAGATGTTCCCTTCACAAGGAAGGAAACATCTTTTTTTATTGCAGTGTAACGAGTGTCGCACCATCTCCGCCTTCATTGAGCGGAGCAGGCTCAAATCGAAATACACTGTTATGGTGTTTTAAGTATGCTTGCACGCCTTTTCGGAGTGCGCCTGTACCTTTTCCGTGAATGATGATGACTTGCGCCAATCCTGCAAGCACCGCATCATCGAGATACTTACCCAAGACAGACTCGGCTTCTTCCACAAGCATACCACGAATATCGATCTCACGTCGTACATTCATCGCTTTCTGAAATCCAAGACTGCGAGCAGCTTTTTTCGGTTTTTCTGCTTTTTTCTCACGCACATCTTCTACCAGACTGCACGATGTGATCGGTACGGTCGTCTTGAGGAAACCACATTGAACGATGGCATTGTCGCCTTTGATGCTTTCGATCGTACCTTTTTGCCGAAGCGAAGCAACATATACTGTCTGTCCGACCTTGGCTTCTTCCTTTTTCATACCGCCTTTTTCTTCATAACGGTCGAGCGAACCTACATTGTCACGCGCGCGTTGAAGTGAAGTACGTGCCGACTGAATAGACGCTTGTCGTTTCGCTTCATTCGTCTGCTTGAACTGCTCTTTGAGCTCGCGAATGACCATCTCCGACTGACGTCTTGCTTCCTGAATGATGGCGGCGGCTTCTTCTTGTGCTTTTTGCAAGATGCGTTTTTGTTCTGCTTTCAGCTCTCTGCGCTCATCGCTCGCTCTTCGTTTCAATCGGATCGATTCTTGCTGCAGGCGATACGCTTCTTCCGAGCGCTCCGTATAAGCACGTTTTTCAGCTTCCAGATCGGAGAGGACCGATTCCAAGCGGATGTGTTCCTCTTCCAAGAATTCCTGCGCCTTGCTGATGATATCATCGGATAGACCGAGCCGCTTACTGATAGCAAAGGCATTACTGCTTCCCGGTACGCCGATAAGCAGTCGATATGTCGGACGAAGCGTTTTCGTATCGAATTCCACACTGGCATTTTCGATTTCGGGATGCTCATAAGCGAACAGTTTCAACTGACTGTAATGTGTCGTCGCCACCGTCTTGGCACCGCACGACAAGATATGTTCCAAGATCGCCATCGCAAGTGCCGCCCCTTCTTCAGGGTCTGTACCTGCACCGACCTCATCTAAAAGAAGAAGGTCGTTCGACTTGGCTTGACGCAAAATATCGACGAGATGCGTCATATGCGCCGAAAATGTACTAAGACTCTGTTCGATGCTCTGTTCGTCACCGATGTCGGCATAGACCGAATCGAAGATCGGCAGTTCAGATGCTTCTGCCGCAGGCAGGAACAAGCCCGACTGCATCATCAACGCAAAGAGACCGAGCGTTTTCATCGTGACAGTCTTACCGCCCGTATTCGGCCCCGTGATAAGAAGTGCTTTCGTATTCGGCTTCATCACAATGTCGATCGGCACGACTTTTGTACGATCAATGAGCGGATGACGCGCCTTACGAAGCGAGATGCACCGCTGTTCCGAAATGATAGGCCGCACTGCCTGATGCGCTTCGCTATAGAGTGCACGCGCTACGATAAAATCAAGTTCTGCCATCGCTTCGCACGTCTCGCGAATAAGCTCGCTGTCTGCGCCGATGAGCTGTGACAATACGCGAAGGATACGTTCTACTTCTTGTTTCTCCGAAAGCTGTAGTTGCTTAATATCATTATTGATCTTCACAATGGCCATCGGCTCGATGAAGACAGTCGCACCACTGGCAGACTGATCGTGTACGATACCGGGGAACGCATGGCGATATGCCTGTTTGACAGGAATAACATAGCGATCACCGCGCATCGTAACGAGATTCTCTTGGAAAAATTTCTGATAATCGGGATGTTTCAGTATTCCCTCCAAGCGATCTTTTATCTGACCCTGAAACGATTTTAAATCGCGACGGATACGCATCAATTCTACACTGGCATCATCACGCACCGCACCTTGTTCACTGATAGCACCTTCTATCTTGTCCTCTATCTTCTGGAACATCGTGATGCCGAGCGCAAGCTCGCGAAGGCGCGGGAGTTCCATCGCCGTTTCTTGAAAAAACCGTTTCAAGCGACGTGCCGCATAGAGTGTCGAGCGAATAGCCAAAAACTCATCGGGCATAAGCACAGCACCAAGCCCCGCCCGCGTCACACTCGAACGAATATCACGTATCCCGCCGAGCGGAAGCGGTTCTGCCGATTGGAGTATCTGCATGACCTCATCCGTTTCATCGAGTTTTTCACGGATCATAGATGGCTCGGATAGCGGCACCATACGTGCACAACGCTCTTTTCCCATCGCCGAACCCGCATATGACGTCACCGCTTCACGGATCTTATCAAATTCTACTGTTTTGAAAACTGATTTTTTCATATACCCTCCCGCTTCTTACAACACACCGCGGAAATAATGTCCTCGTGTAATATTTTCGTTCTCGTGCGTCCACTGCGTAAGCTCTCGTTCCGTCAGCGAATTGCCCGCATCGAGAAGCAAACGATAACGACGAACGAGATCAGCCAATTCTTTGGCTGCCATATATTTTCCTTCGATACGGATACGCGTTACACCGATCTCACCGAATCGTTCTACGTGCGGAAGCATAGACAACTCTTTTGTATTCAGGATATGCATACGGCAGAATTGGTCGGTCGCGATCGGGAATCGCTCACTCATGCGGTCTTGCAGATAATATTTCTGTTTCGTGCAGACCTGCGAACACGGCTTCTTATCAATATCGCCGAGGAAACTGCCCAATACGCAATATTCGCTGACCATAAGAGGAAGATGTCCGTGTACGATGCACTCCGTCGGAAGCGTCGCACGGCGGACAAGGCGTTCTACCTGCCCGAAATTCAGTTCGGGCGACAACGTCACACTGCTGATACCTTGTTCTTTCAAATAATCAACGGCATATGCGTTATAAATATTGAGCGAAAAATCGGCATGGATCGGAAGCTCACTGATCTCTTGCGCAAGTGCCATCACACCGAGATTACCAACACTGACACCATCTCCGCCGAGCTGATTGAACAGGCGAAGTTCTTCTTCGATCGCTTTCATCTGCCACTGCTTCGCAATGCGTGGTGTCGCAAAGATGATTTTCTTGTGATATGCTCTCGCAAGTCGCAGAGCTTCTTCGTAATCACTATGTGTAATTGCCTTGTGCGAGAAATTTTCTCCGCCGAACAAGACGACATCGGCACCGTTTTTGTATGCCGTTTCTACTTTTTCTATCGTATCGGTATGTACCGTCAAAAGCGGTTTCGTTTCTTTGTCATTGCGCGACAACTTCGGCAGCGTACGATACGGCGCAGACTCACGCATATACGGAGCCAAGCGCGCTTCTTCGAGCTGTGCTACCGCACGGCGGCGCACTTCGTTAAGCTCGCTGACAGGCACCATCAATTCGCCTTCACATTCAAAATCGAGCGAATCGAGTGCAAACATCGTCGTACCAAGACGTTCCAGCTGTTTTTGCACCGTTTCTGCCGAAAGCGGACGTTTGCGTGCTGCTTCTGCAAGAAAATCCGTCTGACCGACGCCCATGTTGCCGTCTGCATCACGAAGCGTGAGCGTAAGCGGCTGTCCTTCGCTGACGAATACTTCTGCCGCCACACCAACGCGGCGTACCGGCGCACCGCCCGCATAGAACGTCTTAGCACGTTCCATCAATGCCGCATCATATACCTTGAATGCACGGTCACTGACACGCACATGGCTCGGCACGGCAAACGTTACTTCTGCACCTTTTTCTGCTGATGCGACTTCCTTTCCGTTTATCGTCATCGCCTGGATCGTCGTATTGACACGACCGCCGACTTTGACCCATATATCAATGATATCGCCTACCTGCATTCTCTCATCAAGACGCATCGTAACAAGTTTTTTCTTCGCATCGTAGGCTACGACACGCCCGACACGTACACCACGATTATTCGGACGACGGTCACTCATCATCGTTTTGCCCGGTTTTTTCTCCAGATATGCCGTTGTAAAGTCACGGTTAAATATCTGTGTCAGGTCTTTTTTGAGCGCTTCATCGACCGCATAACGAATATCATCGCGAATCGAATCAAGCGACTTCCGATACGCATCGACTACGACAGCTACATATTCGGGACGCTTCATACGGCCTTCTATTTTAAGCGAACGCGCACCTGCTTTAACGATCTCGGGAAGCTTGTCTATCGTGCAGAAGTCACGCGGCGAGAGCAGATACTGCCCTACATCTTTACCTTCCAGCACGTTGTTGCCTTTGTCATCGACAAGCTGATACGGCAGACGGCACGGCTGTGCACAACGGCCGCGGTTACCACTGCGACCGCCGATCATACCACTCATCAAACACTGACCCGAATAGCATACGCAAAGTGCACCGTGAATGAACGTTTCGATCAGCGCACTCGTCCCTTCACTGATCGTCTTGATATCATCAAGCGATACCTCACGCGCCAAAACGACTGTCTTGAATCCCTGTTTTTCCAAGAATTTTGCCGCAGGGAGATTCGTCACCGTCATCTGCGTGCTGGCATGGAGCGGAAGCTCAGGCAGTATCTTCTGCGCAAGATATACCGCACCCAAGTCTTGTATGATAATAGCATCGACACCTGCTTCGTATAAAAAGCGCAGGTAATCTGCCAAGTCCTCTGCTTCATTCTGATCGACGAGCGTATTGACCGTCACATAGATCGCGACACCACGCAAATGTGCGTAACGGATCGCTTCTTTTAATTCTTCTCTGTCAAAATTATCGGCATATGCACGCGCGCCGAACGATTTTCCTGCCAAATAGACGGCATTGGCACCGCTCTCTACGGCCGCGGTCAAGGCTTCTCTACTGCCTGCCGGTGCTAATAATTCTACCACGTCATTCGCCTCCGATTATGTTTCTTTTTTCGGCTGTTTGTTAAGTATATCTCTTTCTATGTTTTGAATACTTTTTTGTATTTCATCTACCTGCTTAGCCATGCGCCTAATTCGCGTCATTTGTTCTCCGACAATACTGAACGGATCATGTTCTGCTTCTTCGCACAGTCGAAACAGGTCTTCTCGTGTGATCGGTTCTTTTTCCGATATCTTGACGATCGAAAAATCACCACTGCTCTCAAGGCGCGCCAACTTGATATCCGCAACATTCGACATTTCCAGTCCTTGCAGATGCAGTTCTTGTCGTAAGTCATCATAGTTGACACGTGCTTTTCTCAAGTTTTCGGTCAATATCTTGCCGTCTTGTATCAAGACGATCGGCGTACCCTCTACCCATTTACGGATCAGCTTACTTTTGAGGGACAGAAACGAAAACACTTGCTGCAGCAACAAGAGCGCTGCCATTCCACCGAATCCCGATGCAAGCGTGATCGTCTTATCCATTGCAGTCGATACCATAATATCACCGATACCGACGAGCATGATAAAATCAAACGGCGAAAACTGCCCTACCGTTCGATTGCCCATGATACGTACAACAAACAAAGATACCCCGCAAAGAAAGACCAACAGCTTGAATACCTGCCAAAAATCTTCTGTCATGATCGCCCCTCCCTGTTCGTATTATGAACGTGGGACGATTACCTTATTCTGTATTTTGACATAAACATACTTGTTTATTCAATTCGCACACAGAATCCTTTTTCCTGCTTTTTCTCAATATAAAAAACAGACCATGCTTTCACATGATCTGTTTTCATTTCTTTATTTTTATTTACGGATCTCAGCACCGCATTTTTCGCTGAGTGCCGCAAGGATCTTCTGATACGGCTCTTCGAGTTCTGCATCGGTAAGCGTTTTTTCTGCCGACTGGAAGAACAGCGAGTATGCCACGCTCTTCATTCCTTCGCCGACCTGGGCGCCCATATAGACGTCAAATACTTCTGCACGCTGGAGGTACTGACCACCATTTGCGAGGATGACTTCTTTCATCGCTTCGGACGTAACGTCTGTCGATACGACGAATGCCAAGTCGCGCGTAACAGCAGGATATTTCGGGAGCGACTGATATTTCGGAATGAGCGAGGAGAGTTCTGCAAGAACTTCAATGCTCAAGTAGAAGATATATGCCGCTTTCGGGATCGAATATGCTTCAAGGACTTTCGGATGTACTTCACCGATATGACCGATGACTTTACCGCCCGCCATAACGACTGCCGTTTTACCAAGGTGGAGCGACGGATGCGAACCTGCTTCGATCGTATATGCGTTGATACCAAGGCCTGCCAAGATACGCTCTACCGTACCTTTTGCATCGTAGAAATCAACAACATCTTTTGTCTGATTCCAGAGTGTCGGATAACGTCTGCCGTAAAGTACACCGCAAAGCTCCGTTTTTTCAGTCGGAAGTTCCGTAAGCGGAAGTGCTTTCGGAAGGAATACCGAACCGATCTCGAACAATTTGAGATCTTCGTTTTTACGCGATACGTTACGGCTTACCATATCAAGCATATTGCCGAGAAGCGTCGTACGAAGGATCGGGAATTCTTCTGTAATAGGATTCATGATGGGGATCGCATTACGAAGCGTAGAATCTGCTTCGATGTTAAGCTTGTCAAATGCCTGCGGATGCGAGAACGCAAACGACATTGCTTCATTCATACCACAGCCAGCCAAGATCGCTGTCACGCGATCGACGATCGTCTGCTGATAGCTCTGACCACCGCTTGCCATTGCACTTTCGGGCATTTTGACAGGGATATTGTCGAAGCCGTATACACGTGCAACTTCTTCAGCAAGGTCTGCCATAACGGTGCAGTCACCGCGCCAGGACGGTACTACGACCGACAGCTTGTCATTTTCTTCCGTTACTGCGAATTCAAGACGCGTCAAGATATCGACCATCGTCTGCGTCGGGATCGGTGCGCCGATATGACTGCGGATCGCTTCCGCTTCTACCGTGATCTGCGTCGGAAGCGCAAAGCCCGGATATTCGTCAACGATACCCTGCGCGACCGTACCACCGCAGAGATCAGCCATAAGAGCTGCCGCACGGTCGATCGCAGCCGAGATCGCCGCTACATCGACACCACGTTCGAATCTGCCCGATGCTTCCGAGCGAAGACCGAGTTTACGGCCTGTACGACGGACGCTTGCACTGTTGAAAGCTGCCGCTTCCAAGAATACCGTCGTCGTCGCATCCGTTACTTCGGTTGCAAGACCACCCATAACGCCTGCCAGACCGACTGCTTTCACATCATCGGCAATCACGAGCATTTCACTTGTAAGTGTACGTTTTACATCGTCGAGCGTCGTCAATACTTCGCCTTCGAGTGCGCGGCGTACATGGAGATGATGACCGCTTACGAGATCATAGTCATATGCGTGCATCGGCTGACCCATTTCGAGCATAACGAAGTTCGTGATATCGACTACATTATTGATAGAACGGATACCTGCATCCTGAAGACGTTGTTTCATCCATTCGGGAGATGCGCCTACTTTTACATTTTTGATAACGCGAGCCGTAAAACGCGGGCAAAGCGACGGCTCTTCGATCGTTACTTTTGCAAGGTCTGCTGCTTTTTCATCGTTTTCGGACAAATTGAGGATCGGTCTTGTTACTGCATTGCCCGTAAGTACACCGACTTCGCGAGCAAGACCGAGTACACAGAAGCAGTCTGCACGATTTGCCGTCAATTCGAACTCCAAGATCGAATCGTTAAGACCGAGCGTTTCTTTGATATCCTGACCGAGCGGCGTGCCTTCGGGCAAAATGAAGATACCTTCCTTTTGTTCTGCCGTAAGCATCGTCGGATCGAGATTGAGCTCCGCTGCCGAGCAGAGCATACCAAGCGACAATTCACCGCGAAGTTTGCCTTTTTTGATCGTCATGCCGTTCGGGAGCTTCGCACCCACAAGACAAACAGGCACCGTCTGACCGACACGGACATTCTGTGCGCCCGTAACGATCTGAATATTTTCTTCACCGCCAACATTGATCTGACAGATGAGCAATTTATCTGCATTCGGATGTTTTGTAATATCCATGATCTTGCCTGTTACGACTTTTTCGATACCTTCACCAAGCGTAACAACATTCTCGACCGGCACGCCTGCCATCGTCAGCATATCGGCGATCTGCTCGGGAGACTGTTCAAAATCAACATAATCTTTCAACCATTTAATTGAAGTCTGCATTATTATATCTCCTCTTTCCTCGAATTAAAACTGACGTAAGAAGCGCAAATCATTGTCATAGAACAAGCGCAAATCGTCAAT
>JAFSAX010000103.1 GCA_017442105.1 Selenomonadales bacterium
AACGTCCTCGGCATGGTACGTCAATGGCAGACGCTCTTTTTTGACAAGCACTATTCCGCCACGACCCTTCCCGCCTTCGACTTCGCAGGATTCGTTCGTTCCTGCGGTGCGACTGCCCATGAAGTCAAGACGAGAGAAGACTTCTCTGCCGCGTTTGATGCAGCGCGCAACTCGCATACGGTCAATGTCATCATCGCCGACATCGACTCCGACGAGAAAGTAAAACCAATGACAGCCCCGAACCAAAGCGTAGACGAATTCGTCCTGATATGACAAAGAAGAGGCAAAAAACGCCTCTTCTTTTTTTCATATTTGCGATACCAAGTTACAGGATTCTGCCGACGGTATCAAGAATAAGTAAAGTATCTTGTAGGATAAAAGGGAGGAACCGAAAATGATCGGTATGACAAGACAAGAGATTGAACAGATTTTCGATGACTGGTATCAAAACAATCCCGAAACCATCGAGCGCTGTCTTCAAGGTGTAGGACGCGCCTCCGACTGCGGCGACGATGTGATCGAGATGATCTCCAAGGTTATGGGGGCGATCGGCACGACCGTCGCACTCGCCGCGTTCAAAGATTTCATGGTTCTCTACAACGAACGCCTCGAGCAACAGATCGAAGAACTGGTAGAAGCCAAGATCGCAGAACGCATCAAAGGATAACGATTTTTTGTAGGATTATGAAAAATTTTTTGTAGGATTATAAAAAATTCTTGAAGGAATTTTCCCAGTCGTGGCGAATAAAAATTTTATGTCGTATAATAATCTCACTATTTCATAATACGAGGGAGTGTCAGAATGAAAAAAGTATGTACTAATTGGGCAGCTACCTTTACTTCGGACTTAGTTAGTGCGAAGTACTGGGATGAATTCAAACAGAATGCTACGAATGCTGCAGCTGAAATTCACGAAGTGAACAGCTGGGCAGAAGCGCAGGCAAAAGTTCTTGAACTCATTGCAGATCAAAAAGCAACGAAAATTTGCGGTGTTGGCCATGAAGAAAATGCAGAAGTTGCAAAAATCTATGAAACGATCTCCGGTTTGGAAGGCGTAACTCTCCATACGGATAAATTCGAAATCGCTGAACATGCAGAGCAGTCTCATGTTGGTATCAGCTGTGCAGAATTCCACATTGCAGAAACGGGTAGCGTATGCGTTGATACGAAATCCTACGAAGCACGTGTAACGAGCATGCTTCCGGAAATGCACATCGTTTTCCTTAACAAAAACCATGGCGTAAACACGGTTGAAGATGCTTTCAAAGTTATCTCGCCGGTATTCACAAGCGGTCACATGGGCTTCATTACCGGTCCGAGCCGTACAGCTGACATTGAACGCGTATTGACGATCGGTGTTCATGGTCCTGGCCGTTTCGTCATCATCGCAATCGATGAAACTAACGGAGGTGCTGCATAATGGCTGAAAACAATCGCAATATCAGAAAAGAAATCGATACCAAATTGAACGACCCCGTACTCCGCGGCGCGCTTGCTCGCTTCGCTGAACAGTACCCGGTCGCTCGTTTGAAAGCATACGAAAACGTTGAAGACGTTGATGGTCTTCGCAACTCTTTCAAAGCTATGAAAGTTGATGTTGTTGAGCATCTCGAAGAGATCGCTGACAAATTCGAAGCTTCCGTTAAAGCTCGCGGTGCTCACTTCTACCGCGCAAAAGACGGCGCTGCTCTCAAAGAATACTTGAACAAAGTATGTAAAGAGAACAACGTTAAACGCATCATCAAATCCAAATCGATGGCTACTGAAGAAATTCATTTGAATGAATATCTCAAAGAAGAAGGCTACCATGTAATGGAAACTGACATGGGTGAATGGATCATCTCCATCGCAGGTCACAAACCGAGCCACATGGTTATGCCGGCTATCCACTTGAGCAAAGAACAGTGCGCTGAGTACTTCTCCAAAGAACTCGGCCGCAAAATTGAACCGGTCATCTATGACATGATCCAGACTGCTCGTAAAAACCTCCGCAGCGAATTCATCGAAGCTGACATGGGTATTACGGGTGCTAACTTCGGTATCGCCGAAAACGGTGCTATCGGTCTTGTAACGAACGAAGGTAACGCTCGTTTGGCAACGACTATGCCGCGCGTTCATGTTGTCGTTATCGGTTACGAAAAACTTATCCGCAACACGCAAGATGCTGCTAAGATCCTCCGTCTCTTGCCGCGTAACGGCACGGGCCAGAGAATGACAAGCTATATGACGATGGTTGACGGTGCTACGCCGATCATCCACAAAAAAGACGGTCAGTGGGTTGAAGAAGATCGCGTATGCCACGTAATCCTCCTCGACAACGGTCGTTTGGAAGCTGCTAAAGACCCGGTTCTCAAAGAAGTATACCACTGCGTACGTTGCGCATCCTGCCTCAACGTATGTCCGGTTTACACGCTCGTAGGTGGTCACGTATACGGTCACATCTACGCAGGTGGTGTAGGTGCAATCCTCACTGCTCTTCTCCACAGCATGGGCGACTTCGAAAAAATCAACGAACTCTGTATCGGTTGCCGTAAGTGCGTTGAGATCTGCCCGGGTAAAATGGCTATTCCTGACCTCATCGACGAACTCCGCGCTCGTAACGTTAAACAGAAAGGCTTGCCGTTCATGGTCAGCGCTGTCTTCGAAAACGTTCTCTCGAGCCGTAAAGTATTCCACACGCTCCTCCGTGCAGCTTCGCTCGCACAGAAACCGTTCACGTCCGGTAAAATGATCCGTCACTTGCCGCTCTTCTTCGCAGGTCTTTCCAAAGACCGCAGCTTGCCGGCAGTTGCTGAAACTCCGCTTCGTGACCGCATGGCTAACCTCGTTAAGAAAAACAAACCGAATGCTAAAAAACGCATCGCATTCTTCAGCGGTTGTAACACTGACTTCGTATTCCCGGATACCGGTGAAAACGCAATCAAAGTATTGCAAGACCTCGGCTACGAAGTAGTATTCCCTGAAGATCAGAGCTGCTGTGGTAAACCGATCATCGGTATGGGCGACAGAGAAACTGCTAAAAACGTTGCACTCCGCAACATCGAAGCATTCGAAGAAGCTAAACCGGATTATATCATCTCCACTTGCCCGACTTGTACGGAAACGTGGCACAAAACGTACGTTGAGCTCTTCGCTGACGATCCGAAATGGAAAGATCGCGTAGAAAAAATCGCTCACAAAGTACGTGAATTCACGAGCTTCGTAGCAGCTGACTACGAAAAACTCGGTCGCCTCAACCCGACTAAAGGTAACGAAAAAGTAACGTACCATGATTCCTGCCATATGCGTCGTGGTCTTGGTATCCATGAACAGCCGCGTAAACTTCTCCAGGCAGCTCCTGGCTACGAATTCGTAGAAATGCACAACTGCGATAAATGCTGCGGTATGGCCGGTGCGTTCGGTGTTAAATACGTTGAACTCTCCATGCCTATCCTCAAAGACAAAATCAAAAACATCCAGGAAAGCGGCGCAACGACTGTTGCAGTAGCTTGCCCGGCATGTATGATGCAGATCGGCGGCGGTCTTGACAAACAGGCTCAAGGCATTAAAGTTAAACACGTTGCTGATATCCTCGCAGAAAACTTGAAATAATAGCCTCTAAGGCTTAAAAGAAAAAAGACCCAGTAGGGTCTTTTTTCTTTTGTATCACGCATAAAAACAAAACATATCAAAGAGGGACATCTCACTGCGAGATGCCCCTCTTTTCTTACATCGAACGCAACGCTTCCTTGATCGCTACCGCATGCTCTGCTTCCGCTTCGGCAAAATGTCTGAGCATCCGATGTACATTCTCATCGTCGATGTGCTCTGCTCGTGTCTGATAATCACGAATCAATTCCTGTTTCTCTACAAGGATCTCCTCAAGCGTGCTTCTGCCGTCTAATTTTTTCATATTCGCCACCTCCGATAATAGTATACCCATGCAAATAAAATAATCTCGTATCTTCCTTATAAAAATGCAACTTTCAATTTACTTTATATTGGACAGAATGTATACTTAAAGGAGAACTGGAGGTATATATCATGACTCAATCAACACTTGCCAATCTGTTAATTTATAGAAACTTACTCAACGATCCCATCATTGCTGCACAAGTCGATGCACCCGGCGTGCTCTCGCCTGCCCTTTCGGCAGAACTCATTGCGGCGGCTGAACGATTTGGCATCGGTGGCAATCTGTTTTGCAACTACTTCATCTATCAACTACTCCAAGACAGCAACCTCGTTACGAATGCCTTAGAACAAAGCACAGCTCCGATCCTCGCACCCGGTCTGGCAGCGGCATTCCAACACGACATGACACTGATTGCCGACTTTCTCTTAAAGGCAGGCACACCGCAGACAAAGTACGACTTCCTCACAGACTATACACCGTCCAATCCGACCTTGCCCGAGTCGTTCCTGCAGTTATCGCACGCCGCGGCTGAAGCGCTCGAAGCAGATGACCCCGTAGCGGCACTTTCTTGCCGACTCCTCGCCTTCTATCATCAATATGGCAGCGGTAAGATCAGTCGTTATCGCGGATTCCGCTACCAAAAAGGCGTCGGCCTCATCGGTATCGAACATTTCGACCCGATCTCGATCGACAACATCATCGGCTACGAACGCCAAAAAGCCCTTCTCATCGCCAATACAGAAGCCTTCATCCAAGGTTTGCCGTCTAACCATGCGCTCTTGGTCGGTTCGCGCGGTACAGGCAAATCTTCGTCCGTAAAAGCAATGATAAACCGCTACTTCCGTGCAGGTCTGCGCATGGTACAGATATCGAAAAACCAACTCACCGATCTCGGCAGCATCATGGCAGAGCTCCGCAGTTACCAAAGCAAAAAATTCATCATCTTCCTCGACGACTTGTCGTTTGAAGAACATGAAGTCGAATACAAATCTCTCAAATCGGCCATCGACGGCGGTATCGAAGCCGCTCCGCCGAACGTCCTTATCTATGCAACCTCGAACCGTCGCCACCTCATCAAAGAACGCTGGGACGACAAAGTCGGCGACGGTCAGGACATTCACCGCATGGATACCATCAACGAAAAAATATCCCTCTCCGACCGATTCGGTATCACCATTAGCTACACGGCACCGAATCAAAAAGAATACCTTGCTATCCTCGAACACCTCGCAGAGATCAACGAACTCGACATGACGAGCGAGGAACTGCACGCAGAAGCCATCAAATGGGAAATGACACATTCCGGCAGAAGCGGCCGTACGGCACAGCAGCTCATCACCTATCTGCTCGGTGCGCGCCACTAATCCATACCTCATACATACAAAAAAGCCTCATCCTATTCATTGTACTGCACAGTACACGCAATCGGGATGAGGTTCTTTTTATATTTCTGCATAGCACACCTACACATGACCGATCATCTCTCAACAACAATCATACAGTCTGACACCAAAAATTTTTATAAATTTTATTTTTTCTCTTTCATTGTCCTTTTTATAGGATAACTTATTTGATATTCTAAAGATGCGGAAAGCAATATTATATAAGTTGGGAGAGGAAATGTATGAAAAACTATCAATTATTACGCTCGGTATTGGAACTTATCAATCTCTGCGAAAACATGGAAGAGGTCAGAGAACTGACACAACATCTCTTGAACGAAACAAGCGAATTTGTTTCAGCGCCTGCCAACAGATATCCTGTTGAATCGCAAACAAACACTTCAACAGATACCCTCCATCGCTTCGCAGTCTGATCCACTCCTTCGAACTGTCTCCTACGAGGCAGTTCCCTTATACGACATTGCTTATCTAAATACCGAATACGATAACATGACCTTCCTCACAACAAAAACTCCCTTACAAGACATACTTGTAAGGGAGTTTCATTTTACGCTTCTTATTTTTTACGTTTTTTCGATTTCATCTTACCCAAGTTGCGGTCGATGTCTGCTTTGATCTCTTCACGCGCAGTTTTTTCTTTTTCGTAGCGTTTTTTCATCGTCGCCAAACTCTGCGTATAGATGGTCTGATAGAGCTTTTGCGCCTTATCTGCTTCGCTCTCGTTCAGGTGGCCCTCATCTTTTTTTGCACGAAGCAAATTCATCAACTTTTTATACTGTTCACTCTGCTTATTATTAAGTGCTGTATCTTCAATAATATCGCAAAGGTCATGCCATTCTTTGATCGTCAATTCATGCGCACGCGCAAGGTCAGCTTCTACCTGCGCTTGTTTTTCTTCCAGTTTCTCGATCTTTTTCGCGTTTTTTTCGAGTCTTACTTCATCAGCTTCCATTTTCGTTTTGAGCGCCTCGAGTTTATCGCGACGCATCGTTGTTTCGCGAGTGCTTTTTTTCTTTCCGCGAAGTACTGCATAATAGAACAACGCATAACCTACGATGACAATGTATCCTATGTGCAAAAATGTATTTTCGGGCGCTATCGCAAGAACTGTCAACAGACCCATGATGAAGGTAATGGCTGCAGTCGCTTTGATAGGTGCTTTTCTTGTTTGTTCGTTCGATTGTTTTTTCTGTTTGCTCATGATGCCCTCTCCTTTTATGGTAAAACCGACAGAACAACGCCTGTCGGTCTTGTATGTAGATTAGATAATGTTATCTGTATAGACTTTGTAAGCAACTTTGAGTCCTTCCATTTTATTGTACATTTCTACTTGGAGAGCCGAAGCAGTATCTTTATCACCTTGTTTGAATGCCTCTTTAATACGTGTAAAGAGCGATTTTTTCGCGATGCTGTCTTTTGCCAAGTATTCACGAAGCGCCTGTACTTCGCCCCAAAGCACCATGTCTTGGTCATTAGCATCTGTGTGGATGGCCTTACATTCACGTACAATAGAGAGATTTTCCGGGATCAAACGATTGATAAGCTCCGTTTCCCAACGAATAAGCGAACCTGCAACGAAAGCGTCCATGATAGCATTCGTCATAGCACCGCTTGCCGCAAGAACGGCTTTTTTCTCGGGATATTTCGCGAAGCCCTGCATGTTTTCCCAAACAGTTGCCGGCGGCGCGCCGAACATAGCGTCACGTTCTTCATCCGTATAATCCTCAAATACGTCTTCTTCACTGCGATATGCACGGTCTTTTTCCAAATAGAAACCTTCCTCACCCGGCTGTTTCGACAGCTCTGCCAAAAGCTCGTCAGTCGTTTTGCCCGATTCGAGAACGGCTTTTACACCGTCAATGATCGTCAGATAGATAGCCGCCAGTACAAGGTACGTATCGGTGTACGGGTTCGGCGAGCGAAGCTCAAAACGCGTTGCGAACGGATTTTCGAGATCGCGGATAAGACCTGCCAATATCGTACGGTTACGCGACGGCTGATGCGGCGCATGGCCAAGCGATGTTACGATACAGATCGGTGCTTCGAAACCCGGTTTTAAGCGATTGAGCGAGTCGTTCGTTGCCGATACGAGCGGATTGACGACTTCGTAGTTTTTGAGAAGACCCATGATCGCGCCGTAACCGATCGCACTCAAGAAATCTTTCTGCATATCGGACGGTGCAAAAAGAGGCACGACTTTGCCCGATTTTAAGACAGCCTGAATACTGAAATGCATATGTTTCCCATTACCGGCAAGACCGATCATCGGTTTTGCTTTGAAGTTGACTTCAAGACCGTTCATACGGAATATCTCTTTTACCAAAATACGCGCGAGAAGCTCATTATCTGCCGCCTGTACCGTATCAGCATATTTCCAGTCGATCTCAAGCTGTTCGCAAACGTGCGTCATGTGACCGCTACCGTCGATATGAGCCTTCATACCGCCAACTTCTTTGTGTCCCATCTCGGCACCAAGACCATACGCATCAAGAGCAAGTACGCACTGTTCAAGTGCCGTTCTGACGACACCGCGCGTTCTCTGCCAGTATTGTTCCTGCATGACCTGCGATGCCGACATTTCTTGAATCTCTGCATCTCCGAGCGGCGTTTTTACCCAAAACTCAAGTTCAGTCGCCGATGTAAATGTCACGTCAACGATCTCTTTCGGATCGATATCAAGCCCTGCGATCTTATCGACACGCGAGAACAAGTCAAGCATCGTTTCACGCACATACTTGAGCGAATCAGCAAGGACCGCACGCGAATCAACACGTTTGCCGTCGTGGATCAAGAATGCAGGAATACGAAGCGTCCCCGTCGGATAGCCAGATTCTTCATCGAGATGCTCAAAATTATAGTCTACATACCAATTTACCGTCGGGTCGATCGGCATATCTACTTTTGCATTATTGATCGTCGCGATACCCGTCAGAACGACCGAAGAACCGTCTGTCTGTACCGCAGAACCTGCATAGAAATCCTCTATATCCTCAAGGAAAATGTGCATCGGAATCTTTTCATCCGTATCGTTACCTGCCAGATCGATCCCAACCAAAGAAACAAACTTGATCTCGGGATGTTTTCTTAAAAGCTCTGCCACTTCAGCAGGTTTCGAATTCGCAGGAATCACACATAACAAATCGGTAAACATTGATTATACCCCACCTTACCTCGTGTTTTAAAAAAAAATGCCAGTCAAAAAGAAAAAACTTCTT
The DNA here is from genome assembly GCA_017442105.1 of Selenomonadales bacterium. Lineage (NCBI taxonomy): Bacteria > Bacillati > Bacillota > Negativicutes > Selenomonadales > Selenomonadales bacterium. Next base: position 8,514 of record JAFSAX010000103.1, read on the forward strand.
CTTTTTCAACTGGCTCTCATTGCCTTTACATTATACTACATACTTATATTGTATAAGAAAAGTTATCATTTGTCTAGTGTTTTTGTCGAAGTGGTGATTTATTTTGACAAGCTTCGCCCTTAGTCATTTCTGCTGCAACTTGTTGCTCCTGCTGTTTTTTACAATATCCATA
>JAFSAX010000104.1 GCA_017442105.1 Selenomonadales bacterium
ATGCAGATTTTTCTAAGCTGAAAACCATCAGATATCATCGCGATCCACGACAGGATTCACCGCATACGACTTCTTAATGAACAGCATACCGATCACATGGTACGCATGCGGATTCTAAGGAGGTAACCAAACATGATAGGAACCAGATTCCCAAAAAACGACCACGACGAAAGACAATATGCCCTCGCCGCAGACTGGTGCGACTATAACCGCGCCACCATCGAAGACAAAGGCGACTACTACGAAGTTATCGCGCTTCCCCTCCCCACCCTCGCCGAGCGAAAGGAAAAAGCCCTCGACCTCGCACGTGAAGCCTTCGCCGCCCGCCGCGATGCCGTCAGATGGGTAGACGGCTACGGCTACGACTGCGCCACCGAAGACATCACCAACTTCATGGCCGCCTACACACCGCTCCTCGTAGCAGGCGAAGGCTTAACGCAGTACAAAGTCCACCTCCCGAGCGGCGGCAAAACCATCGTCACCCTCACCGCAGACACCATGACACACGTCTACAACACCGTCCGCGCCTCCCAGTTTGAAGCCTACGCATGGTACGAAACCGTCCGCACACAAATAAATGATGCACAAACAGAAGAAGAACTCGCCTCCATCCTCCGCGAAGCAGGCATTATCACAGCAGATGCAGGCAACACGGAGATCACGCCATGAGAAGGAAAAGCACGCACCAAGCCTCGCGCATCACCTTCACCCCGCTCGCAGGCGGCATCAACACAGCCGACAGAGCCGACCGCCTCGCAGACGGCGAAATGACCGACTGCACCAACTTCCTCTACGAACAAGGCACCCTCGTACTCACGCCGCGCGGAGGCCTTACAAAGCTCCACACCTTCCCCGCGCCGATCCGCTCCCTCTACTACGACGTCGACACCAACACGCTGTTCATCTTTCTCACCGACCGCTCCACATATATCCGCATCGGCAGCGACGCGATGAAATATATCGGCACCACCACAGGAACAAAAGCACCGTCCTGCACAAAATTCATGGACAAACTCTACATCGCCTCGGGCGAACGACTTCAGTCCTACGACTACCAAACCACACTCACCGAAATACCATCCGCCCCCACAGCCGACATCGTCCTCGTCCGCGGAGGCAGGCTCTGCACCGCCCGCACAGGAAGCGACCGCCTCACATACAGCGCGATCGGCGATGCGACAAGCTGGGAGCCAAACACAAACGACGAATCGAGCGGCGGCTGGATCGACATCGGCTACGGCGACAGCGGCGACATCACCTCCGTCACAGCCCTCGCCACCGACCTCATCATCATCAAATCAAACGGCAACATCTACCAATTCAGCGGTGATGCCAACCCATCCCAGTGGCGCATCACACCACTGGCCACCTCGGCAGACCCCGTCGGCATAAAAACCGCCGCCCACCTCCAAGGCGCCGTCGTCTACCTCTCCACACGCGGCCTTGTCAGCCTCTCTGCCACCCAAGACTACGGCAACATCACAGCCCGCGACCTCGGAGATAAATTCCGCTCGCTTCTTGCTGCGCCCCACTCGAGCGCACGATTCTTCCCACTCCGCCGCTCACAGCTCCTCCTCATCCGCGCCCACGACGACAGACGCACCCTCTGCGCCTTTCACAGCGCCATCGGCACCGCCACACGCCTCACCTTCGCCTGCCCCGTCGACTGCATCACCGAAACGCAAGAAGACCGCCTCCTCGCAAGCGGAACAGACCTCTACCACTGGACAAGCGAAACAACGACCGACGACAATGCGCCCATCACCTATCGCATCGGCCTCAAACACCTCTACGGCGCGCACCCCATCCACCTTAGCCGTATCAACGCACGGCTCACCTCCGAGCACACCGCATCCGCAGACCTCACCGCCGAAGGACACCGCCCGCTCATCATCAAACTAAACACCAACGGCCGCACCACAAGGCAGACCAACCACTCCGCCGACCATATCGCCATCTCACTCACAAGCAATACACCATTTTGGGCAGAAGACCTCTCCATCGACATATCCGAACTGTAAAAAACGACCATACCGCTTCACACAGACCACCTACCGTCACAGATCCGAACCGTAAGGAGGCACCATGCGCACCATCGAAGAATACAACGCACACTACCACAACAAAACAGGCGACGACCCTGCACTCCCGCAAGGCTTCACCCGCGCCTTCCTCCCCGAACGCGGCTGGTGTCAATACCGCCTCGACACCGCTTCTCGCCTCATCATGATATGGGCAGTATCGGGCGACGGCAGATTCTGGCGCGACTGGGCACGCGCACTCGGAAACGCACTCGGCTACCATGCCATCGTCACCATCTCGACGCGCCCCATCCGCCCGTACATCAGACTCTGGCACTGGCACATCGACCGCACCGAAACGAACGCAAGCGGCAAACACCGCTTTTATTGCCACACCGAAGACGGCCGCCCCGTCATCATCACCCACAAGCACACCGACCCCGATGGCAGCGATGCCTACTGGGTCACAGAATACCTCACAGAAAGGACTGAACCACATGGGTAAAAAAGGTAACACCACCGTTCACGGCTACACCCCCACCGCCGAAGAAAAACGCCTCATGGAGCAAGCCTCCGCCTACGCCGAAGCCGTCGCCCCCAACGCACTCGCCCTCAACAACGAAGCCGCCAAGCTCCTCTTCGGCTCCTACGGCACCGTCCAAGCAGACTTCGACAAAATGAACCAAGAGGCACAAACAGCGATCGCACAGGCACAGCAAGGCATCGCAGACCTCACCCAAGGCAACCTCCCCACCGCCTATACCGAAAACATCCAAAACGCATTGAACCGCGGCGTACAAAACTCCGTCGGCACCACGCTCCAATCGCTCGCCGACCGCGGAGTACTCAACAGCTCCGTCACCAACACCGCCCTCCAAGGCATCACGAACGCTACCGCAAACGCCATGGCAGACGCCTACAACCAAAACATCGCCTCCCTCGCGAACCTCTACAACGCTCAGATCGACAATGCCGCCCAAGCCATGACCACGAGTGCAGGCGCACAAGAACTCGCCCAAAAACCAGCCCTCGCCCTCTGGCAAGCCTCCACCGGTCTTAACAACACCACCACGAGCGCACTTACCGCACTCAGCAACAGAGGCGAACGCACGTCCACCACACCCTCGAGCGGCCTCCTCGGCGGCGTCCTCACAGGCGCGGCAAGCGGACTCTTCTGTTTCACAGGCGACACCCTTATCACCACCCCCACAGGCGATAAGCCCATCCGCCACATCAAGCGTGGCGACACCGTCCTCACAGCAGAAGATGACGGCACACTCGCACCGGCCGAAGTACTCGCATGCATGCCGCCGCATAACAGCGAAACGTACACCGTCCTCGCAGGCGGCCACCACGTCCACACCACACTCAGCCAACCGCTCCTCCTCGCAGACGGCACCATGAAACTCGTCAGTGACCTCACCATCGGCGACGAACTTGCACGCGCAGGCGCCGTCACAGGCATCATCCACAGCGGCAAGCGCAAAGTCTACGACCTTGCCGTAAGCGGCACCAACCGCTACCTCGCAAACGGATTCATCGCACAAGGAGGTGACGGCACATGGGCATCCTAGACTCCGACATCGGCTATCAGATCGGCCTCCTCGCAGGCGGCCTCTGGGCAGAGCGATACCGCGAAAAAGGCGCGGAAAAACTGCTCCAACAAGAACAGCACTACAACCGCGACCTCTTTAACCAAGCGATCCATAACCACATGACACAAAACAGCCCCTCCTACCGATTCTTCTTCAACGACGAGCACCCTTGGAACACCACCACCACCTACCAAAACCCTGCCACCAAACCATACACATTCCAATCACAACTCCTCGACCAGCGCTGATCGTCCGAAACCAAGCAAAAAAACAGCAGCACCGAGAAGGAATCTGACCACCACCGTCGAACAATATAAGATAACGGCATAGTGATTATTCTTGTATTGCATATTGTCAATACAAATGATTCACATACCGACTTCCCCTTGCAAAGCAGGCACAAGCATCCCACCCACCTTGCCCTGCTTCGGGGAAGCGAATTTCATCTCCATATTTCAATCATCTCCCACGAAGAAGGCGGCC
>JAFSAX010000105.1 GCA_017442105.1 Selenomonadales bacterium
ATTCTCCGAGAACCTGTGATCTACAATTGATCTTAAACGGGAAATTCGGATTTTGATGGGCAGGATTGATTGCTGTACCTGCCAATATCTCGATCGAATCAGCCTCATTTAACATTTTTGCCATCAATGTTGCACCGTCTTCGAGCGTAGAATCATTCAGATTTTTATCCTGCAAACGTTCGATAACAACATTCAAGGTCAATATCCCTTCGGTTACAAGGTCGATTCCTTCCAGATAACCGATCGGAGGGACATTCGGATCGTCAGAAGTGAGTGATACACCGACTTTTTCGTCGAGATATCTTCCCACCATATTGGCTGTACTGCCGCCTGCAATAATTTTTTTACCTTCATTACTTATGAATCGACGAATAACTTTTTCGTCATTATCAATATCTTTCGGCGGTCCTGTCAAGAGCGAAAGGAATCGTGTAGGATGAACCTTTACTGCAACAACAGTCGTATCATCACCCGGTTTACCGAGATAATATCCTTCGCAACATCCTGCGATACGACGCGTTATCGTTTCCACCGACGGATAGCGATAACAAACATCTTTTAATTCTTCGGCTACACCTTTCCAGCCCCAACCGAGTTTCAACAAAGCACCAAGACCGGCATGGATAACACCGTCGCTGACTGCAACCAAGATATCATTTTCTAAAAGTTGAAGATGACCGACGCCGACTAACTTATCACCGATCTGTCTTTTTTCCACAGGGAACGGCGTAACTTGTCCATCACGAATAAAGAATGTCGGTGGACAGTCGAATTCTACAACGGTAGCCCTGCCGCTTGTGTCGATCTTGATGATCTGTAGAGTAGAATAGGCGATTTTTCTTACTTTGCATACAGGAAGCGTTTCGGCAATCGTTTTTACCACTTCATCTAATTTAATGTTACGTTTCAACATAGAAGAAGCGATCTTAGTCGTCATGGTAGCCAAAATATTTGCCTTTACGCCACTACCAAGTCCATCTGATATTACGATCGTTGTATTCTCAGGTGAACGTGTAACGATCACATTATCACCGCATAATTCTTCTCCGTTTTTGTACAGTTGTTGAATATCTACATCTGCATGCAAGGACATGTTATTTCTCCTCCCCACCTTTAAGAACGTACATCATTTCTAAGAGGGCAGATTTCGTTTCGGCAGTCGTTTCACCTAAAAGACCGGCAATTTCTTGTGCGACTTTCATTTGACGATTGATGATCTCATTAGCTTTTTCAATCGTTTCGTCTTTGATTTTTTTGATCGCTTCCGTACGGCGTTGTTCTTCCGTAACATTGGAGATAACGATAAGTACCAAACCATGTTCGGGAATAGGTACGATCATCTGATCGGTAATAAGACCATAGTCGGGATAGTCGATACGTTTTTGTACGACTTTATTACCGAAGGTCGCAGCTTGAACATAGTCTACACAACTGACGAATTCCGTTAAACTCATGCCTTTTTCAATGATCTTTTCTAAGCCGAACATCTGTTTGAAGGCAGGGTTGACTTCTTGGATCGTCATAAGATTGTCGACAACAAGGATGCCATCGACAGAGTTTTCTACAATAAGATTTGCAAACGATTCTGCTTTAGAACGCATATACGGCAAACACATATCTATTTCTGCCAAGCCACGGATAACTGCGATCGCTTTTTCACGGCATGTACTATAACCACACGAACCACAGTTTTTTTCGTCTGCCTTGGTAAATTTGCCTGTTTTTTGAAGTATTTTTTGAATATCTTCTTCAGAAGGGATCAAACTCTGGAGCGGTGTCGGCTGATGATCTAGGTGAAGATCTATTCCTTCGGGGACTTCGATCGTTCTCTTAGCATCAAGCGAATTACCAAATTTAATCGCTCTCATACGACGTACAGGAATCGGTATACCGCTACCACCGAACGGACCTCCAATGCAACCGCCACGACAAGAGAATGCTTCGATAAAGCGTGGTGCAATCTCACCTTTTTTGAGAGAACGGAATACTTCATGGCAGTTTTCGATACCGTCTACCGTAATGATCTCGGAGTCAAGAATATCGAAGTCCATAAACGATTTTAAGATACCGCCAGCAAGTGGGAAGAATCGAGCGTTTCCTATTACAGGCGGAATATATTCTTCTGTTGGTTCGGGTAAAACACCTTTATAAGTCTGATTGAGCCATTGACGAAGTTGCACGAATGTTAAAACAGCATCAATCGAATGATGCTCGGTATCTTCATCGAATTTTGCCAAA
>JAFSAX010000106.1 GCA_017442105.1 Selenomonadales bacterium
TCTTGTCTGTTATTCGTAGCGGAGTGCTTCGATCGGGTCGAGTTTGGCGGCTTTTCTCGCGGGATAGAATCCGAAGAATACGCCGATGGCGAGCGAGAAGCCGAAGGAGAGCAAGATCGACCACGGTGCGATATACGTGTTCCAGCCTGCGAGTGCCGATATGACTTCGGAGGCTATGATACCGAAGATGATACCGATCGCTCCGCCGACGAGGCAGATGACGGATGCTTCGATGAGGAACTGGTTACGGATATCGTTGTATTTCGCGCCGAGCGATTTGCGGATACCGATCTCGCGTGTACGTTCGGTGACGGATACGAGCATGATGTTCATGATGCCGATACCGCCGACGAGGAGCGATATAGCCGCCGTGATGCCGAGGAGCATGGTGATAGTGGTGGTGGTGTCGTTCATGGCGTTGATCATTTCTGTCATGTTACGTACGTTGAAGTCGTCTTCTTTGTCCGCGGTGATCTCGTGCCGCTGCCGTAAAAGCTCGGTGACGTCTGCCTGGATCTGTGCGAGGACGTCTGTATTTTCACCTTGTATGGAGATACGGTTGATGTGCGTGATGCCGAGCATACGTTCCTGTGCTGTGGTGATGGGGATGATGACGGTGTCGTCTTGGTCTTGCCCCATACCCGACTGACCTTTTTCTTCAAGGATACCGATGACGCGGAACGGTGCATCGTTGATACGTACGGTTCGTCCGATGGCCTGACTTTCACCGAAGAGGTTTTCTACGACGGTCTGACCGAGGACGGCGACACGTTCTCTGCCGGCGAGATGACGGTCGGTGATGAACGAGCCTTCGGCCACAGCTCTGTCTTGTACGATGGCATATTCAGGCGTAGAGCCTGCCATGGAGCTGATCCAGTTCTGATTGCCGACGACCATGTTAGCCGAGCCGTTGACGATAGGGGCTACGGCACGAACGCCGTCGACCGATTTTTCGATGGCCTGCGCATCTTTGAGCGTGAGCGTCTGGTTGGAGCCTGCGGCACCGCGTATGCCCGATGCGGATACGTTGCCCGGCGATACCATGATCATGTTGCTGCCGAGCGAGGAGAGGTTCGATTCAACGCGCTCTTTAACGCCCATACCGATGGATACGAGGGTGATGACGGCGGCAACACCGATGATGATGCCGAGCATCGTGAGGAGCGAGCGGACTTTGTTATCTCTGAGGCTGGTGAGAGCCATGGTGAAGCCTTCCCAGATCATACGCTCACCTCCCCTGTTTTCGGTTTTTCGTTATAGCGGTCGGAGTCTATCTTGCCGTCTTTGAATACGATGACGCGCTGTGCATATTCGGCGATGTCCGGTTCGTGCGTGACCATGACGATGGTGTGACCTGCTCGGTGCAGTTCGGTAAAAAGTGCCATGATCTCATAGCTTGATTTTGTATCGAGGTTGCCTGTCGGTTCGTCGGCGATGATGAGCGGCGGACGGTTGATGAGCGCACGTGCGATGGCGATACGCTGACGCTGACCGCCCGATACTTCGTTCGGCTTATGGTGAACGCGCTCGGCAAGACCGACTTTGGCGAGTGCTTCTTCGGCTCTTTCCATGCGTTCTTTGACAGGAACGCCTGCATAGATGAGCGGAAGTGCGACGTTCTGCGCGGCGGTGAGCTTCGGCAGAAGGTTGAAGTTCTGGAATACGAAGCCTATCTTCGCATTTCTGACAGCGGCGATGTCGTCTTCTGCCATTTGGCTGACTTCGATTCCGTCTAAAAGATACGAGCCGAGGCTCGGTCTGTCAAGACAGCCGATGATGTTGAGCATGGTGGACTTGCCGCTGCCGCTCGGTCCCATGATGGCTGTGAATTCGCCTTTCTTGATGGAGAGCGATACATCGTCGATGGCGCGGACGGCGAGTTCGCCCGGGTTGTATATTTTGCTGATACCGCAAAGTTCAATGATCGGTTTCATAGTATCCCTCCTTCGCGGTTAGAACATCTTCATCGGTGTACGAGTTTTCGTCTTTTTCTCCGGAATGACGACTTCTTCGCCTTCAGAGAGGCCGCTGACGATCTCAGTGCTCATTTCGCCCGAGAGGCCTGTCGTGACGTTTTTCGTTACCTGTTTGCCTTTTTCGAGGACTTGTACCGTTGCCTGTCCGTTGACTACTTTGACTGCTTCGTTCGGGAGATAGAGTACGTTGTGGCGTTCGTTCGTGTTGATGACAAGACGCGCCGTCATGTCAGGCTTGAGGTCATATTCTGTCGGGTGGACTGCCACATAGACGGTGTAATAGATGACGTTGTTCGCCGTGGTGGATTGGTTCGATATCTTCGTTACGGTGCCTGTAAACGTCTTACCGCTGTATGTGTCGATGGTAAACGTTACGTTCTGACCGACTTTGACTTTACCGATGTCCGTTTCGTCAACGTCTGCTTCGATCTGCATCTCGGAAAGGTCGGCGATCTTCATCATGACCTGTGCTGCCGAGATACCTTGTACGACTGTCTGTCCTTCTTCGAGCGGTTTGCCGATGACGATACCGCTGATCGGGGTGGTGATAGTGTAGTCACCGAGGTCGGCGAGCTTGCTTTCGTAGTTGGTACGTGCGACTTCATACGCTTCGAGTGCGCTGTCGAGCTGTTGGAGCGAGTATCCGCCGATCTCGACGAGTTCTGCCGCACGGTCATAGTTCGCTTTGGCTACGTCCATTTTGACACGGAGTTGTTCAAGCGTCTGCTGGAGGGCGCGCGAGTCGAGCACAGCAAGGACTTCGCCCGCTTCTACGTGCTGGTTTTCTTCAACGCGCATCTCTGTGATACGACCTGTTACTTTCGAGCTGATCTCGATGGAACGGACTGCCGAGAGTGCGCCCGTTGCCGATACTTCTGTCATAACGTCACCGCGCTGTACGGTGGCCGTTTTGATCTGCTGCTGTGTTTCTTGTGTTGCCGTTTGCGAGGAGGAGTACCAATATCCGCCCCCGCCGAGGAGGCAAAGGACGATCGCCCCTGCTATCCATTTTTTCTTATCCATGCCGATCCCTCCTGCTCATTCTTTCTCATCTATTCGAATGATCGTTGTTATATCTGACAAAGCCGAGAATGGTTCGGCTTCCCTTATCTCATATTGTATGTGGTTCGTTTTGGTTTTTTCTTTGAAAATCAAGAATCGACTTCCGTTTCGTACGGCCATAAGAGGATCCCGCCGAAATCGGCTATGTTCTTGTAGCCGAGCGCACTCATGATCTCGCCCGCTTCGGCACTTCTTTTTCCGCTTCGGCAGTAGATGAGGATCTCTGCATTCTTGTCGGGAAGCACCGATTCCGCTTCCGCTTCCAATCTGTCGAGCGGGAGAAGGACTGCGCCTTTGATATGACCGCTCTTGTATTCCGCTTCGGTGCGGACATCAAGCACGATGGCATGCGGATTTTTTTCCATACGGGCTTTGGCTTCCTGTGCGGTGATGCGCTCCGCACCGCTCGGATTCGCCATGCAGGCAGTGCAGAGAACAGCGACGAGCGTGCCTAAGAGATATTTTACGATGTTCATGCTGATGTGCCTCCTTTATTTGCGCCCGTTTTGGGCAAGCGTACGGTAAAGGTCGCGCCTTGTCCGAGGATGCTGTCTGCACCAATGGTACCGCCGTGTGCTTCGACGATCCACTTGGCGATGGCAAGACCAAGCCCCGCTCCGCCTTTATGGCGCGAGGAGTCTGCTTGATAAAATCGCTCGAACAGATGACCGAGCGCATCGGGTGCGATGCCTTCGCCCGTATCGGTAACGGTGAGGCAAGATGTCTTGCCGTCGTCCGTCAGCTTGACGGAGATAACACCGCCCGCCTCGGTATGACGAATAGCGTTTTCAACGAGCACGCGCAGGACGCGGCGCAGTTTGCCATCGTCACCGCAGATGATATTCTCACCGCCGAGATCGGCTGTAAGCGTGATGCCCTTTTCTTCTGCCATCGGCGTATACGCACGCACGGCAGATGCGATCATGTCACGACAATCAAACGCACTGCATTCGAGCCGTTGCTGGTGTGCATCGGCCTGCGCGAGGAAAAAGAGCGATTCGACGAGTTCTTTCATCGCGTCCGTTTCTTCGCGGATATTATTGAGCCATTCTTCCTGTTCTTCGACCGTTTCTTCGGGACTGCACATGACGACGTCGAGGTTCGTCCGAATCACAGTCAGCGGTGTCCGAAGCTCATGCGAGGCATCGGCGATAAAAGCCTTCTGCTGCGACCATGCTTTCTCGATCGGCTGAACGGCCTTTTCCGCGAGATATCGGCTCATCAGATAGAAGGCACCGAGCGAACAGAGAACGGCTACGATGAACGTCCAGAAGATATTATCGAGTATCGCTTTTTCTATCGTATCCGTTTCGAATGCGACGACGCGCAGTCCGTACGGGGACTGTGACCATGCATAATAGATATCCGTGCCGCCGTATTCGACATGACCTTGTTCACCGACTGCTTGTTCGGCGAAGGTGCGCCATTCTTTTATTTCAAACGGCAGATTCGATGCGGCTCTGAGGAGCGTACCGTTCGGTGCGATATGGAGATAGCCGAGATTCGGCCTTTGGCTGGTGGTAACTCGCTTGCGCGGTGCCCAGTCGGGTTGTGTCATCGCTTCCGATACGGCTTCGATACGTTCCTGTTTCGTCCGATAGAGGGAGTAGTCAACGTAGCTGTACGTGATGGCCGTCAATATCATAAAGATAAGAGCGACGATACCGAGGTTCTGCATCGTCAGACGACGGCGCATCTGCGCGAGAAGTTTTTCCGATCCGACTGCCATCTTACTCTTCCTTCCCGTCGAAGTAGTAGCCGACACCGCGTACCGTCTTGATATGGTCGTTCGTCAGCTTTTTGCGCAAGTAGTGGATATATAAGTCAACGTTCGCCGTATCGACATCGGCAGAGTAGCCCCAGACACGTTCCAAAATGCGTTCTTTTGACAGCACTTGACCGGCATTTTTCATCAAAAGCTCCAACAGCACGGCTTCTTTGACCGTCAGCTTAACGGTCTTGCCGTGGTATGTCGCTTCGCCTTTCAAGGGGTCGAGGACGACACCTGCGCCTGTCAGCTTGTCGCCGACGATCTCTTTTTCGGCACGGCGGAGAAGCGAGCGGATACGCGCGAGAAGCTCGGGCGTATCGAACGGCTTGACGAGATAATCGTCCGCCCCTGCGTCGAGGCCTTCCACGCGGTCGTCGAGCGTATCTTTTGCCGTGAGGAAAAGAACGGGCATACCGTAGCCCATCGCACGCACTTCGCGCAAAATAGACAGACCGTCGCGTTTCGGGAGCATACGGTCGAGGATCAAAAGGTCGTACGTGCCTTCTGCCGCCATATCAAGCCCCGTTTCACCATCGAGCGCAGTATCTACTTGGTAGCCCTTTTTGCGCAGGATGGCAGCAAGTGCGTCAGAGAGTCGTTTTTCATCTTCTACGAGGAGCAATCTCATCTGTCATTCCTCCGATCGCCAGTTTTTGCAGACATCGACCCAGCCGAGCGAGCGAGAGCACTCATGAAGCTCATCACACGTCAGCTCGATCGCCGAGTGCGCCGTTCCGCAGGCAGGGAATATCGTTTCGAATCGCTGTAAGGATACGTCGAGATACACTTTTGTCGTAGGCGGTACATCGAACGGGCAGACACCGCCGACAACATGGCTCGTAAGTGCTACCGTTTCTTCGGGTGTGAGCATCTTCGCCTTTTTGCCGAACTGTGCTTTGTACGCGCGGTTATCCACCTTCGCGTCGCCTGCCGCCACGACCATGACAGCACCGTCATCCAAGGCAAACGCAAGGCTCTTGGCAATGCGTGCTTCTTCGACGCCGAGCGCGAGAGCGGCTTCGGCTACGGTCGCACTCGACGCATCGAATTCCTGCACCTTCGTATCTTTGTTCCATTGTTTCAAATATGTTCTTACGCGGTTGATCGCCATGTTATTTCAGTCCTTTGTTTGGTAGTGATATGTTTACCTTTTATTTTACCACGGATATCTGTCCAATAAAAGAAAAAACTACCGATTTGGTAGCTTTTTCTACAGCCATCTTGCAAGCAGTCCCCCGACGAGAAAAGCTGCCGCGAAAGAGCCGAGCCAAACGGCGAATCCTTCGCTTTTTCCGCGTTCTTTGACCATCATAAAAGCAGTGGCGACACACGGCACGAACAGCGTGATAACGGTAAGCGCAACAGTGAGCTGGCTGTCCGTCAGCGCGAGGTCTGTCAGCCCCGCGGCGGCGAAATCGCGTCGCACCATGCCCATAAGGAAGATACTTGATGTTTCGCGCGGCAAGTGAAGGACGCCTTCGGTGACGGGCGCGAGCATCTCACCAAGCAGGACAAGCCCGCCCGCCTCCTTGAGCATCGTAAGGAAAACGGCTCCGCCCGCAAAAACAGGCACCCCTTCCCGCAGAAAGTGCGCCGTCCTGACCGCGACTTTCCTTATGACATTGTTCGCCTGCACAAGCCTGAGCGGCGGCAAGTCGATAAAAAGACCGCTCGTCCGACCGCCGACGAGAAGCGAGAGCATCTTGCCTGCGATGAGGAACACACCGAGCATCGTCCCCACATACACAGCGATATATTCTGACGGCAGTCTTGCCATCAGCGCGGTGATGATGCCCAGCTGTGCCGAGCAGGGCACGACAAGCCCGAGCAGTGCGCAGACGATAGTGCGTTCGCGTTCCGTTCCCATCAATCGCGTGGCAGTCGTCGCCATCGTCACACAGCCGAACCCTAAGATGAACGGAATAACGGCTCGTCCGTTCAGCCCGATCGCCCCCATCAGCCTGTCAACAAGCGCGGCCAGTCGCATCAAGTATCCCGAATCCTCCAAGACGGACAGCGCAAGATAAAACCCTGCCACGAGCGGTAAGATAAGGCCGAACAGATACGTGACAGTCATGGTAAAAAGACCGTACTCACCGACGAGAAGCGTAAATAAAACTGTATCGGCAGAGATATACTGCGCGGCAAGCGCACGGAGATGCGGCTCATAGACAGTCGCAAAAAAGCCTTCTGTTGTATCGACGACATCCTGCGCGACGAATACGCCGATAAAGAGATACAACACCGCCAGCACAAAGCAGAGCATCACCATGCCCGATATCGGCGCGACCGCCAATCTGCCGAGATATGCGCCGAGCGTGGTGCGATGCGCACGCGAGGTAACGACCTCACCGCAGACAGCATCGACGCGCCTGCGACGGTGCGCATATATCTCCTCGCGAAGGGAGGGCAAAGGCAGCTTGCAATCTTTGCACCGTCCGCAAGACGGCACATCATCTGCCGAACGACCGCGCCTGTGCCCCACACGCTGCCCATAAGAAAGCGCATCCTCCTCCAGCCAAAGAAGCGCGTCCCTCTGCGCTCGTCCGTCTGCCGTCGCCTCATCGAGCAATCCTTGCATATACGCATCGACAAAACCTGCCCGCGCCAGATCAAGACTCTCTCTTACTTCGTCGATGCCGATACCAAAGATACCGCTCGCGGCGATAACAGGCACACCGAGAAGATGCGACAGCTTTTCCCCGTCAATGGCAATGCCGCACCGCTTTGCCTCGTCTATCATGTTGAGCACAACGATGAGCGGTATGCCCATCTCGATCATCTGCAAAGTCAAGAACAAGTCGCGCGTCAGATGCACCGCATCAACGATATTGATAACGATATCGGCAGACAGTATCACGTCGCGCGCCACACGCTCCTCCTCGCCTGCCGACCCGACACCGTACACGCCGGGCGTATCGACGAGCGTATCGCGTCCAAGACGCGCACACCGGACATCGACCGTCGTTCCTGCATAATTCGACACCTCACGATATACACCCGACAGCGCAGTGAAAAAAACAGACTTACCTACATTCGGATTGCCTGCCAAGACGACCGTCCGCCCCCTATCGCGCGAACCATCGCGTATCGTACGCGACCATCTCCCCTTATCAGGCGGACTGCCGCTTCGCCCCTTGCCGAACAGACCGCCTCTCAGCGCCTTTTTCCACCATGGCAGACCGCCCCTCCTCATCGCCTGCCACCGCTTCTCGACACAGGCCATACGCGAATACGCTTCGCCAGCCTCTGCC
>JAFSAX010000107.1 GCA_017442105.1 Selenomonadales bacterium
CTTCGGCTCGCCCAAGCTGAACGACTCGAACGAGAGCACGAGGTTGCCCGTGAAATCTTGGATCGGAGAAATGTCTTTGAAGATCTCCTGCAATCCTTTGCGCAGGAACCAGTCATACGAGTTTGTCTGGATTTCGATTAAGTTAGGCATGTCCAGTACTTCTTTGATCTTTGCATAGCTGTACCTGACTCGTTTGCCTACCGGAACAGGATTGAACATTAAATCCTTCACCCCTTAAGCCAATTTAAAGCCCTACTGATGTATTTGCAGAGCGTGGTAAAAGAAATGCGAAAAAGGCAAGGCCTCATGTAGCTTTTTGAATAAGAACCTTGCTTGTGCGTGATGGGGTCAACCAACCTTCTTCTGTTACATTTCCTTTTACTTATACAGTGCTAATACATATAGAGTATCCGCACTATCCTACCTCAAAACGGGCAGGATACGGCATCATATACTCTTATAGCAGTAATAAATATTAACACGCAATGTCAAGTTTGTCAAGCGATTTTATAAAAATAAAATAAAAATGTACAATATAATACCGATCTGTTTTTTCGTTGCTGTCATATTATCTGTTTTATAAACAAAAAACCCGAACCTGCAATGCAGATTCGGGTTTTGACTGCGACAAAAATGTCTAACTTCAAGCTGCTAGCGGCAGCGAGAAATTATTTAATTTCGACCGTAGCGCCTGCTTCTTCGAGCTGAGCTTTGATTTTTTCAGCTTCGTCTTTAGCAACTTTTTCTTTGAGAGCTTTCGGAGCTTCGTCAACGAGTGCTTTAGCTTCTTTGAGGCCAAGACCAGTTACTTCGCGAACGATTTTGATTACGTTGATTTTGCTGGAACCAGCGGATGCGAGGATTACGTCGAATTCAGTCTGTTCAGCTGCTGCTGCTGCTGCCGGAGCTGCTGCTGCAACTGCTACCGGAGCTGCTGCGCTTACGCCGAATTTTTCTTCCAATGCTTTTACGAGTTCAGAGAGTTCGAGAACCGTCATCGATTCAATAGCTTCCATGATTTGTTCTTTAGTCATTTTAAATTACCTCCAATAAGTAAGTTATTATTTTTAAATTTCAATTTTGTTTATGCTGCATTAAGCAGCGATGCATAAATTATGCAGTTTCTTTCTGTTTGCGTACTGCTTCGAGAGCATATACCAAGTTGCGGATCGTACCCTGAAGAACGTTGACGAAGCCAACGATCGGGGACTGCATGCCTGCGAGTACCTGAGCAACCAAAACTTCTCTCGGCGGCAAGTCTGCGAGTGCTTTAACGCCGGCTGCGTCGATAACGCTGCCTTCAACAAGACCTGCTTTAACCTGAAGAGCTTCGAGTTTCTCTTCTTTAGCGAAATCTGCCAACACTTTTGCCGGAGCTACTGCGTCCTCTTTCGAGAAAGCCATTGCAGTTGCACCTTCAAACGTCGGGAGAAGACCTTCTTTTTCAGTTTCTTTGGCAGCGATCATTGCCATCGTGTTTTTGATAACGCGATATTCAACGCCTGCTTCACGGAATTTGCGACGGAGTTTTGTATCCTGTGCAACCGTAATCCCCGTGTAAGCAGTGAAAACGACGCCTTTAGCATTAACAAAAATGTCTTTGAGATCAGCTACCATAGCTTGTTTTTGTGCTGTAATTGCCACTTTCACACCTCCTTAAAGCTGTAATCAGAAACAGCTTCCGACTCTATTCGTCGGAAGCTGCTGGTTATTCCCATTCGCTCCGACCTCGGCAGGCGGATCACTCCATTACACATACCTGCTGTCTACAGTCTAATTTTTGCTATTGAGTTATTCCAAACCAAAATTAGTCTTTTTTGGCGGAGGCTTTCAGCGGATTAACCTTTATTCCAGGGCCCATGGTCGATGCAACCGTTACGGAACGGATGTACTGACCTTTTGCAGCCGCAGGTTTTACTTTATTCAATGTGTCGATCAACGTAGCCATGTTGTCAACGAGTTTATCTGCATCGAAGGATGCTTTACCGATCGGAGCATGGATGATACCAGCTTTGTCCGTGCGGTATTCGATTTTACCGGCTTTGATCTCGTTGATCGCACGAGTCAGATCCATCGTAACGGTTCCGACTTTCGGGTTCGGCATAAGACCTTTAGGACCGAGGATTCGACCCAAACGACCTACCGTACCCATCATGTCCGGCGTAGCAACTGCTACGTCGAATTCAGTCCAGCCGCCCTGGATTTTCGCAACGAGTTCATCGGAACCTACGAAATCTGCACCGGCAGCTTCTGCTTCTTTTACTTTATCGCCTTTAGCGAATACCAATACCGTTTTGCTTTTGCCCGTGCCATGCGGCAATACAACCGCGCCACGAACCTGCTGGTCAGCGTGTTTAACGTCTACGCCCAAGCGAACTGCAACTTCGATCGTTTCATCGAATTTTGCAACAGCAGTTTTTTTAGCGAGTTCGATCGCTTCTGCAGCTTCATAAAGTCTGTCTTCAACAAGCTTCGCTGCTTCCTGATATTTTTTACCCATTGTTTTCTTTCCTCCTAACGTGGTCATAGCGGGAATCCCTGCCACCGAGTATCGATTAGCCTTCGACTACGATACCCATGCTGCGCGCCGTACCTTCTACCATTCTGGTAGCAGCTTCGACGGAAGCGGCATTCAAGTCTTGCATTTTGCTTTCAGCGATCTCACGAACTTTGTCGCGGGAGATCGTAGCAACTTTTTTCTTGTTCGGTTCACCGGAACCGCTTTCGATACCAGCAGCTTTTTTCAAGAGAACTGCAGCCGGCGGCGTTTTCGTGATGAACGTAAACGAACGATCTTCGAATACCGTGATCTCTACCGGAATGATGAGACCAGCCTGTTTTGCTGTTCTTTCATTGAAGTCTTTGACAAAAGCCATGATGTTAACACCGGCCTGACCGAGTGCAGGACCAACCGGCGGTGCTGGCGTAGCTTTACCTGCAGGAACCTGCAATTTTACCATTTTTACAACCTTTTTAGCCATTGTGGTTACACCTCCTTAAAGTATACGCATTATAACTTTTCAACATCCGAGAAATCGACCTCACCGGGCGTTTCTCGACCGAATAAATCAACAAGCACTTTCAATTTACCGCGCTCGGAGTTGATCTCCGTAACAGTCGCCGTCCAGTTTTCGAACGGACCGGATACGATCCGAACGACTTGTCCGACTTCAACATCAATGCTTGGCTTAATTTCTTCATAACCCATTGCTTTGAGTATCCGTTTTACCTCTGCATCCGTAAGCGGGATCGGTTTCGTGCCGGAACCAACAAATCCCGTTACGCCAGGCGTATTGCGGACCACATACCAAGAACGGTCATTCACAATCATTTCTACCAATACATAACCCGGGAAAATCTTTTTCTTGGTGACTTTTTTCTTACCGTCTTTCGTTTCGACTTCATCTTCCATCGGAACGAGGATACGGTAGATCTCGTCTTCCATGCCCATCGAATGAACTTTACGTTCGAGATTGGCTTTTACTTTATTTTCATATCCGGAATAAGTATGGATGACATACCAGTTTTTTTCAGATTCCATAGCATAAGGAACGTCCGAGGAACGCTCCCCACCCCCTTAGATACTTAAGATAAAATCATGTTCATAACACCCGACAAAATCAGGTCATAGAACCAAATCAGCGCCGAAATCAATACGACAGCAACGAAAACAACACCTGTGTAAGAAACCAACTCTTTCTTACTCGGCCATGTTACTTTCTTCATTTCAGCTTTGACTTCTCGAGCAAATTGCTTGCCGCGAGCTGCGCCGCCTTTCGGATCGGTTTCTTTAGCAGCCATTTTTTCACATCCCCGTTACGTACTAACATACATCGCTGTATAATTGGCAGGGGCA
>JAFSAX010000108.1 GCA_017442105.1 Selenomonadales bacterium
CAAAACCTTTATTCCCCAGTTCAAATCTGGGTGTCGCCTCCAATTTTATAATTGCTTGCCGGGGTGGCGGAACTGGCAGACGCACGGGACTTAAAATCCCGCGGGTAGAGATACCCGTACCGGTTCGATTCCGGTCCTCGGCACCATTAAGAATGAGGAATAGGGCAGATACATTGAGTATCTGCTTTTTTTGTTTATAGTGGATATTTACAGAAAAACAGATTGCGCTTATAATAGAATAGTCTGAATGAACGAAAGGGAGAGAATAAATGAATCGCGTAGAATCTGCAACAGAAAACTTAAGAACCGTATTTGCTTATGCTTTTATAGAAACCGTGCATTACCACTTTGCTGTGCCAAAAGAGCCGGAATACTTGCATGTGTCCATGCCGCGTAAGATATACCATTGTAATAACTGTGGAAAAGAAATTGAGATCAGCTTGCGCAACAACGGCGATGTTCATGTGTCAAAACCTGTTCGCCTTCAGCAAGTAGAAATTCGTCGTGACCTTGGTTTGCCGTGTGGCAGTCTTAAAGCCAATGAAGTCGTTGACTTGCATCAGATCGGCTACTGCCAAGAATGTTTTGATAAATTACAACAAGAAGACAGATTCATCGACACGCAAAAAATCTATGATGATGCCAACAGCCTTTTCACGCTTGATTGTCAGCTTCCTGTTACTGCTAAAGCAGCGATGGACGAAGCTGTTCGTACTTGGGTAGATTCTTTCCAATCGCTTGACGAAATGAAGGAATATCAAGTAGAAACGTATCTTGACTTACGTCATCTGATCGTTGGTAAACTTCTTGAAGCGCAGAATGTAAAAGATATTCTTATTGCATATGAAGAAAACGTTCGTGCGTACAGAGAAAAAATTGCAGCTCGTCTTGCCGAAGTAGAGCATGCCAAATTCTTGGCACATATTGCATGGCCGCTCAACCTCTACGAATCGATGTCGACAGAATGGTACAATGAATACACCGTCTTGTTCCCGGAAGATCAAGAAGATAAACGTGAATTTTATGTCAACAAAGCGATCTTGAAAGACCGCGTACAGATGTTCTTAGATCAGCATCGTATCAACACGGTACATGAGCTCATCAACGAAGTTGGTTTCCATGATGAATGGATCGAAATGTTTGTATCGAAAGCCGCAACATTATAACATGAGAAGGACTCCACAGGGGTCCTTTCTTTTATATCCAAACGAATATAACAGATCAAAAAAGGAGGCGTGAAGAATGCCTATGGCTGAAATTCTGCAATTACTGGGGATAGCCGTCATCATAATCGGAATGTGCGTGCTCATCAATCGATGCAATCGTACCGAGAAAGCTTGCGCAGAACTCAAACAGCAAAACAAATTATTGCAAGAAGCATTCTCTAACGAAATCATTCAAAATCGAAGAGAAAACACCATCAACATACAAAATCTTCGTGAAGAAAACTTTCAGCAATCCAGTCATTTCAACGAAATGATACTAGCGCGCCTGAATGAAAACTTCCAATCACAAATGGGACAACTCGGTATATTTTCCAAACAAACGGTAAGCCTAACAGAAATGAACGAAAGAAAACTCGAACAAGTCCGCGAAACAGTCGAACGTAACCTGCAAAAAATACAGACTGATAACAACATGAAACTTGAAGCCATTCGTGAAACCGTAGACGAAAAACTCAATCGTACACTCGAGAAACGTCTTGGAGAAAGCTTCCGCCTTGTCAGCGAGCGACTGGAAACCGTACATCAAGGAATCGGACAGATGCAGACACTTGCGGCGGGTGTAGGTGATTTAAAGCGAGTTTTGACCAATATCAAAGTACGCGGGATATGGGGAGAAATACAGCTGGAAAAACTCTTAAGCGAAATTCTCACCAATGAACAGTACGCTGTCAATGTAACAACCAAGCCCAACAGTAACGAACGCGTTGAATTTGCCATCAAGCTACCGGGACGTAATGTAGACCTTGAACAAGTATGGCTTCCTATTGATGCCAAATTCCCGCAAGAAGATTATCAGCGATTGCAAGATGCGTATGAAGAAAATAACAACGAAACGATCGACAAATGCCGTAAAGCCCTTGCGCTTCGAATCAAAGAAGAAGCAAAAATGATTGCTGACAAATATATCCAAGCACCATATACAACGGAATTCGGCATACTCTTTCTTCCTGTCGAAAGCCTTTATGCAGAAGTGCTTCGGATGCCCGGGTTGTGCGACGATATTCTTCGCCAACATCGCATCGTTATTACAGGCCCCACCACACTTGCTGCGCTTCTTAACAGTCTGCAGATCGGATTCAGAACGCTTGCTATTGAAAAGTGTAGTGCCGATGTGTGGCGCCTATTGGAAACGGTAAAAGTAGAGTTCGGTAAATTTGGCGACCTCTTAGACAAAACACAAAAGAAACTGGAAGAAGCGGGCAAGTCAATCGAAGTGGCAGCGCGCAAATCTCGAACGATAGAGAGAAAGCTGAAAAATGTTGAACAGATAAAAGAATTAAATGAATAGCAGAGAAAAACAGGGTGAAATCAATAGGTTTTATCCTGTTTAAAAAATACAATAAAAACTTCAAAAAAAGTATTGACGAGATATTTCTATTGTGATATTATAAATAAGTCGTCGGTTGACGGCATCAACAAAATAGCCGATCACAAAAAAGTAGTTGACATCAACGAAACATTGTGATAGACTAAATAAGCTACTTCGGTAGCAAGTGTTCTTTGAAAACTAA
>JAFSAX010000109.1 GCA_017442105.1 Selenomonadales bacterium
ATCAAATATGATTGTGTGGCAAAAGCTTAACATAAAAAAAGAAGCGCATCGGTTGATGCGCTTCTTTTTTTATGTGTGGAAATACTTGCCGAATAAGTGAAAGGTCTTTATAATGAAGGCAAGTAGAACGAATGATAAGAGGTACTGTTGTGCGAATGAATGAAGATAAGCCAAAGCGATTTTGGCAAGATAAACATTTGAGTCCGTATCAGACATTGACGCTTGGTTTCCTTGCCTTGATCGTGATCGGGACGATGCTTTTGATGCTCCCTGTTGCGTCTGCAAGTGGTGAGGGGCTTTCTTTTATTGATGCGCTTTTCATGGCGACGTCGGCGGTCTGTGTAACGGGATTGTCTGTCGTTGACCTGCAATACGGGTTTTCGTATTTTGGGCAGATCGTCATTGTGCTCTTGATACAGATCGGTGGTCTTGGTCTTATGACGATATCGACGTTGATGGCGATACTCATCGGTAAGAAGATACAGCTTCGTGACCGTATGGCAATGAAGGAGGCACTCAATCAGTTTTCGATGGACGGTTTGGTAAGGCTCACGATACGGATTATCCAGTTGACGCTTCTCTTGGAGTTCATCGGTGGGACGATCCTTGCGATCCGTTGGTACGGTGAGTATGGGCCAATCGGCATTTATTATGGATATTGGCATAGTGTATCGGCGTTTTGTAATGCAGGGTTTGCGCTCTTTGGTGAGCGAAGTGACCTTTTGACGCTGTATGCGCATGATCTGGTCGTTGTGATCGTAATTACACTGCTTGTTATTCTGGGCGGTCTCGGTTTTGCGGTGTTGTCTGATATTTGGCAGAAACGTCGGTTCCGTGATTATATGCTTCAGAGCAAGATCGTTTTGGTGACGAGCGGTATTTTGATCGTGCTTGGTACGGTTGGGTTCTTGGGACTGGAGTACAGTAATATGGCGACGATCGGGGCGGAGAGTTTTCCGCATAAGGTCATGTCGAGTTATTTCCATTCGGTCACGGCGCGTACGGCAGGTATTGCAACGGTCGATTTTGAGCAGCTTCGCGGAGCAACGATGTTTTTCTTGATACTTTTGATGTTCGTTGGGGCATCGCCGTGCTCGACGGGGAGTGGTATCAAGACGACGACGCTTGCTGTTATGGTGATCGCGATATGGACGCTTGTCCGTGGTCGTCGTGATACTGTTTTGTTTGACAGAAAGATCCCCGAGGCAATTATTTATAAGGCGTTTGCCGTAACATTCATGGCGGCGAGCCTTGTTATCGTTATTTCGATGCTGCTCAGCATTATGGAAGATTTTGCATTTTTGGCGATCTTGTTTGAGGTCGTGTCTGCTTTCTCGACGGTTGGGCTTTCGGTCGGTATCACGCAAGAACTGGGTGATCCGGCAAAATTACTTTTGGCATTTACAATGTTCGCTGGTCGTGTCGGGCCTATTACGATGGCGGCGGCACTTGCGTATAGATTGAAACGTGATATCATTCATTATCCAGAAGGAAAAGTGACGATCGGATAATGGTAAGAAAGGAAGCATAGGATGAGTAAGGAAAAACAGTTTGCTGTTATCGGATTGGGTCGATTCGGGCGGAGTATTGCACGCCATTTGCATACGATGGGATATGAGGTGTTGGCGGTCGATCGCAGTTATGAATTGGTGCAGTCGTTCAGCGATGAAGTAACGCATGTGGTACAGGCCGATACGACTGATGAGAATGCCTTGAAGGCTCTCGGTATTCGCAATTTTGATGTTGTTATCGTTGCGATCGGTGAGGATATGCAGGCGAACGTATTGACGGTCGTTCAGCTCAAGGAGCTTGGGGTACCGTATGTCGTTGCGAAAGCGCGCAATCTTTTGCATGGGAAGCTTCTTGAGAAGATCGGTGCGGATAGTATCGTATATCCCGAGAGAGATATGGCGAAACGTGTTGCGTACAGTTTGACGTCGCGCAATATTATGGATTATATCGAGCTTTCGCCCGAGTACAGCATTGCCGAGGTTGGTGTGCCGAAGAGTATTGCAGGTAAGAGTCTTATCGAATCGAATGTTCGTGCGAAGTATGGCTTGAACGTAGTGGCTATCAAGCGAAATGATAAGTTGATATTGCCGCCGAATCCGCATGATGTGATCGAAAAAGACGATATTATTGTCGTTGTCGGCAGTAATGAAGGGATGAAACGATGGGAAGATTTGAAGTAGGAGAAGTTATCTCCAGCTTACAGAATACATTTGTGAAACAGGCATCGTCTTTGAAGCAGAAGAAATACCGCGATCGTGAAGGTGTGTTCATTGCTGAAGGGGTGCGTATCATTGAAGATATCGTAAGTGTCGGCGGTGCGATCCGTGTATGCTTCTATGATGCAGAAGCGGTGACGCCGCGTATGAAAGAGCTTATCGGTAGTCTGGCAGATGATGTGCGTGTGCTTGCGGTAACGTCTGCTGTGTATCGTAAGATCACGACGACGGAAGAGCCGCAAGGTGTCTTGGCTATCGTTGAGCAGAAAGAGTGGTCACTCGATGATATCAAAGAAGGCATGGTACATTTGGCGGTGCTTGATCGTGTGCAAGACCCCGGTAATATCGGGACGATCATTCGTACGGCAGAGGCGGCAGGCTGGGACGGTATTCTTGTATTGAGCGGGTCGGCAGATATCTATGCGCCGAAAGTGGTGCGCTCGACGATGGGTACGATGCTTCATCTGCCTGTGGTGCGCGGGTTGTCGGAAGAAGATCTCATCATCTTCGTTGAGAAACGCAATATTCGACTGTATGCGACATCGGTCGTGGAATCAAAGACATACGATGCGTGCGATTTTACGCAGTCGGCGGCAGTCGTATTCGGCAACGAAGGGGCAGGTGTATCGGATACGCTTCTTGCACGCGCTGATGAACGGATGCATATTCCGCTCTTTGGCAGAGTGGAGTCGCTCAATGTAGCGGCTGCTGCGGCAGTTATCTGTTTTGAGGGCGCAAGACAGCGACAATCTTCTTGCTAATGCGGACGAGCTGTGATATAATATTAGTACGTGTTTTGATAACACATCACAACATATATAACGATAATATGCAAGGATAAAGAGAGTACGCTGTTTATCGGTTTTACAGGGAAGATGTGCCATAGATTGAGAGCATATCAAACAGAGGATAGCGGAAGTTCACTTTGGAGCATTTCGGCTGAAATTACAGTAGGTCGGACGTTTTCCGCGTTAAGGAATGGAAAGTATTCATTAGGGTGGTACCGCGAAGCAGAGCTTTCGCCCCTTAGCCGGGGGCGGAAGTTTTTTTATTTTCGGTAGATGCCCGAATAATCAAGGAGGAGTTATTGTTTATGGAACAGCAATTAAAAGAGTTGCGAGAAAGCGCAGTCGTTGAGCTTGCAAAAGCAGACAGCCTTGAGATGCTGAATGACTTGCGTGTCAAATATTTGGGCAAAAAAGGTAGCTTGACGAGTATTCTCCGCGGTATGGGCGCACTCAGCGCAGAAGAACGTCCGCGTATCGGCCAGATCGTCAACGAGATCCGTGCAGAACTTGAAGGCGTGATCGAAGCAAAAGGTGCGGAACTCAAAGAAGCAGAGCTTACGAAACGCTTGGCTTCCGAACGTATCGACGTGACGCTTCCGGGTCGTCAGCCGAGTGAAGGTCATCGTCATCCGCTCACGCTTACGCTTGAGCGCATCAAAGAGATCTTCATGCAGCTTGGTTTTACTGTTGCGGAAGGCCCTGAAGTAGAGCAGGATTACTACAACTTCGAGCTTCTTAATTTGCCGAAAGATCACCCTGCACGTGATATGCAGGATTCGTTCTATATCACGGAAGAGATCCTTCTTCGTACGCATACATCTCCGATCCAGGCAAGAACGATGCAGGCGGCGAATCCGAACGATCCTGTAAAGATCATTGCACCGGGCAAGGTATATCGTCGTGACTACGATGCGACGCACTCGCCGATGTTCACACAGGTAGAAGGTCTTTTGATCGATAAAAATATCAGCTTTGCCGACCTCAAAGGTACGCTCGAACTGTTCATCCATCAGATGTTCGGTGACAATGTAGGCGTCCGTTTCCGTCCGAGCTTCTTCCCGTTCACGGAACCGAGTGCCGAAGTCGATATCTCGTGTGTTATCTGCGGTGGTAAAGGCTGCCGTGTATGCAAAGGTACAGGCTGGCTTGAGATCCTCGGTTCGGGTATGGTTCACCCGAACGTACTCAAAATGAACAATTTTGATCCGGAAAAAGTAAGCGGTTTTGCGTTCGGTATGGGTGTCGAACGTATCGCCATGCTGAAGTACGGCATCAACAACATCAAGGCACTGTTTGAATCCGATACGAGATTCGCAGACCAGTTCAAGAATTGATCGGAGGGAGAACGAACTATGTTAGCACCACTCAGCTGGTTAAAGGAATACGTCGATATTGACGTTTCGGCAAAGGAACTGGAAGGTCTTCTGTTCTCCGCCGGTTTTGAAGTAGAGGAACTCAAAGAAGTCGGCGCAGACATCTCCGGCGTTGTCGTCGGTGAAGTGCTCACCTGCGAACTGATTCCCGATACGCACATTCACATCTGCACGG
>JAFSAX010000110.1 GCA_017442105.1 Selenomonadales bacterium
GCTCTTCCGTGCTCTTGAAAAAGGATTCCAGCTCGATACGCGCGTTATCGACGAGTTCGAACCTGAGCTTGGTCGCCTGAGCGTAGAACGCATCAGAGGCGAACAGAATCAGAAGAACAAGATCGAACGTGTTCGCGTCAATGACAGCGGCGAAGACCGCGATGTATACGGCGGCAAGATCACAGTCGGCAAAACTTGGCCGTAAGATAACCGCAAGCACACATATACAAAGAAGACCACCGCATACGCGGTGGCCTTCTTTCATTTGCACGATGTTCTTGTACAAAGAAAAGCCTTGCTCGATAAGCAAGGCTTTTTATCTCTTTCGTTTGTTATTAGCTAAGCAGCATTCTGTCGTTGGCAAGCGCGTCACCACTGGCACGCTCGAACATTTTGAGAAGGTCTTCGATGGTGAGGTTTTTCTTTTCTTCGCCTTCTACATCGATGATGACCCGTCCTGCGTGGAGCATGATAAGACGGTTGCCGAAACGGAGTGCGTCGCGCATGTTGTGCGTGATCATGAGCGTGGTGAGCTTATGACGCTCGACGATCTTCTGTGTAAGGTCGAGTACCTTCGATGCCGTTTTGGGGTCGAGTGCCGCCGTATGCTCGTCGAGAAGAAGGAGTTTCGGCTGATTCATCGTCGCCATGAGAAGCGTAAGTGCCTGTCTTTGACCACCCGATAGGAGGCCTACTTTGCTGGTAAGACGATCTTCAAGACCGAGGTCGAGTTCTTTGAGCATTTCGATGAAGCCTGCTTTTTCGTCATTTCTGAGGCTCCATCTAAGACCGAAGGTCTTGCCGCGTCGTGCGGCGATGGCGAGGTTTTCTTGTATCATCATGCCTGCGGCTGTGCCCATCATCGGGTCTTGGAATACGCGGCCGATGTATTTGGCACGTTTGTGCTCGGGTACGTTCGTGATGTCGACGCCGTCGATGGTGATCTTTCCGCCATCCAGCATGAATACGCCCGCGATAGAGTTAAGGAGCGTCGATTTGCCTGCGCCGTTGCCGCCGATGACGGTTACGAAATCGCTTGGTTTTAAGTGAAGGTCGAGTCCGTTGAGTGCTTTTTTCTCATTGACTGTTCCGCGATTGAATGTTTTGGATATGGATTCTACTTTTAACATATTCTCATCCCCTTGCCCGATTGTTCCATTTGTCTTTGAAGAGCGGCATAGAGAGTGCCAGCGCGACTAAGACGGCTGTGAACAGTTTTAAGTCGTTTGGCGGCATACCCATCTGGAGTACGATCGCGATGACGATACGGTAGACGATGGAGCCGAGAATGACGGAGATGAGGCAGTTTTTGAAGCTGCGTGTTCCAAAAAGGACTTCCCCGATGATGACGGAGGCAAGACCGATGACGATGGTACCGACACCCATGCCGACGTCGGCGAAGCCGTTGCTCTGTGCGACGAGTGCGCCAGAGATGGCGACGAGTGCGTTACTGAAAAGAAGGCCTAAGATGATGGTAAAGTCGGTGTTGACGCCGTTGGCACGTATCATCTGCTGGTTGAAGCCTGTTGCACGGATAGCAGCACCGATCTCGGTACCGAAGAAGTAGTAGATGAATACGGCAAAGAGGAGTACGGTGAGCAGTCCAACAGCAAGTACGGCTTCTGTGTTTTTCATGCCGAGGTCAAGGAATCCAGTGAAGATGGTATCGGTGCGCAGAAGCGACAGGTTCGCTTTGCCCATGATGCGCAGGTTGACGGAGTAGAGCGCGATCATGGTGAGGATACCTGCGAGGAGTGCGGGTATCTTGAGTTTCGTATGTAAGATGCCCGTTACGACGCCTGCGACCATGCCTGCGATCGCGGCGATGAAGATGGCGACAACGGGGTTGATGCCTTCTACCAAGAGTGCGGCCGCGACTGCCGCGCCGAGCGGGAAGCTGCCTTCTACGGTGAGGTCTGCGATGTCGAGCACGCGGAAGGTAAGATATACGCCGAGTGCCATGATGGACCACAAGAGGCCCTGTGAGATGGTTGGAATCAATAAGTC
Source organism: Selenomonadales bacterium (assembly GCA_017442105.1). NCBI lineage: Bacteria > Bacillati > Bacillota > Negativicutes > Selenomonadales > Selenomonadales bacterium. The sequence goes on from JAFSAX010000110.1 coordinate 2,008, forward strand.
TATCATTACTATCCTCCTATACTACATGGATCTCTTCTTTTCAGATGGGGATCCGTTCCATCTTGTATGTATCATATCATTTCTGCCTGTGCTTCAAGGTCGGCAGGGATGCGGATACCAAGTTTTTTTGCATTTTCTGCATTGATGGTGAGCTTGAGGTCTTTGAGCGATTGGATCGGCATATCGGCAGGTTTTGCTTTGCCTGCGAGGATATCAGCCGCCATTTCGCCCGTCTGGAAGCCGAGGTTGTAGTAGTCGATACCGAGCGTTGCCAGTGCACCTTCTTTGACGAGGTTGGCTTCACCGCATATGACGGGGACTTGGGCTTCGTCGGTGATGGCGATGAGTGTCGGTGCGGCAGATGCCACAACATTATCAGTCGGGATATAGACGGCATCAACTTTGCCTACGATACTGCGCGCCGCCTGCTGGATATCATTGACGTTCGATACGGTCGCTTCTACGACGGTGAGACCTTTTTCTTTTGCATACGCTTTCATGACAGCGATCTGTTTCTGCGAGTTGACTTCACTCGAGCTGTAGACGGTGCCGATCGTTCTTGTTTTCGGCATAAGACGAAGCATGAGGTCTATCTGTTCGCGAATGGGGTTCATATCGGTCGTGCCTGTGATATTGCCTTGCGGATGGCGCACATCGGCAACGAGCTTGGCTTCTTCATAATCGGTGACGGCTGTCGCTACGATCGGAATATCCTGCGTAGCACTTGCCATCGTCTGAGCAACAGGTGTTGATATCGCGCAGATAAGGTCTACCTTGTTGCTCATAAATCGCTGTGCGATAGGCACGAGATTCGACTGGTCTGCCTGCGCATTCTGTTGATCGAAGGTGACGTTATCCTTGTACCCTCTCGATGCCAGACCATCGACAAATCCTTTATTGGCAATGTTGACAGCGCGGTGTTCGACGAGCTGTACGATGCCGACTTTGTACGTTTGGGCGTTATCCTGCTTATCCGTTCCACAGCCTGCGATAAGTCCGAGCGACAAGATAAGAGACGCCGCCGCAAGCGCTTTTTTCCATTTCTTTTTCAGCATACTGTATATCTTCCCTTCTATAGTAGATTTCTACTTCCGAGAAATAATAAGCCATCTTAATAAATTCGACAACGCTTTCCTTCTTCCTGCCGTAAGATATCATCGTACAGACAATAAAAAACCGATGCAGCTGACTGCATCGGTTTTTGCAAGTTCATCTTATTTGATACCTGCCTGTGCTTTGAGGTCGGCAGGGATCTCGATACCGAGTTTTTTCGCATTTTCTGCGTTGATGGTGAGCGTCATTTCTTTGAGCGACTGAATTGCCATTGTGGCAGGTTTTGCTTTGCCTGCGAGGATATCGGCAGCCATTTCACCTGTCTGGAAGCCGAGTTTGTAGTAGTCTACACCGAGCGTTGCAAGACCGCCCGCTTTGACCATATTTGCTTCACCGCAGATAACGGGAACTTTTGCCGCGTCGGTGATCGCGATAAGCGTCGGCATAGCAGATGCGATGATGTTGTCCGTCGGAACATAGATGGCATCTACATCACCGACGATGCTCTGCGCTGCCTGCTGGATATCGTTGACGGTCGATACCGTTGCTTCTACGACTTTGATGCCTTTCGACTGCGCATATGCTTTCATGATATCGATCTGTTTTTGCGAGTTGACTTCACTCGAGCAGTATACGGTACCGATCGTTTTCGTATTCGGTACGAGCTTGAGCATAAGATCTATCTGTTCTTTGATCGGGTTCATATCGGTCGTACCCGTTACGTTCGTATTCGGTTTTTTATTCGATTCAACGAGTTTTGCTTCTTCGTAATCGGTAACAGCCGTTGCTACGATCGGAATATCCTTCGTCACATTGGCTACCGACTGTGCCGCAGGTGTTGCGATAGCACAGATAAGGTCTACCTTATTGCTCATAAATCGCTGTGCGATATTCTGCAGGTTCGACTGGTCTGCCTGTGCATTCTGCTGGTCGAACTTGACATTGTCCTTGAATCCTTTCGATGCCAAACCATCGACGAAACCTTTGTTCGCCGCATCGAGCGCACCGTGTTCTACAAGCTGTACGACACCGATATTATATGTCGCTTTACTGCTGTCTTGTGCCTTGTCACCGCCACAGCCCGCAAGAAGCCCGACCGATACAGCAAGCGTTGCCGCCGCAAGCGCTGTCTTCCATTTTTTCCAATTCATCATAACTACATTCCTACCCTTCTACCGATGATTTTGTATTTACAAAGTAACATTTTAATTTATTCGACAAAACCATTCGTCCTCCTGCCGACAACAAAAAAGAATCCGCCGTTTCAGCGGATTCTTTTTATCATTATCGTTAGGCAGACTGTTCTTCGTCTTGTTTTACGCCGCAATATTTGCAGTATACGCTGTCTTCGTCAATAACGCGGTGACAGTCGCGGCACTCTATCTTACCGTTCGCCAAACGACGGCTCTCTTTTTCTTCCTTCGCCTTCATCTCTGCCAACACTTTCTCGCGAAGCTGGACCGGTGCAGGGCCGAATCGATTCTCTTCATTCGAGCCCGTACGCATGATGAGGTAGAAGAACGGCAAAAACGAGATGCCCGGGATAAGCGTCAACAGAATAAGGAACGTCGTCGCGCCCCAGCCGAGGTCTACGTCGTGCGAACGGCGTACCGTAAGCGATATCTCATACGCAAGCGCGAGCGTACTGAACACAGGCATGAACGGGTCGATATTCGTTCTCGTCAGGATATAGATGAACGCAAGGATCGTGCACGAGAAATAAAGACCTGCACACGAGATGATGAACGACGTTCTGTCGATTCGCCCACGGTAGAAGTAATCGATGATAGACTTGACGATCGGACGGTCGCGCCACATATAGAACACGAGCCAGAAGAACATCAACAGAAGGATCGGTACACCGACGAATTTCGGATGCGGTTCGGGCAGAGTGACCGCTTTCGGTGCCCACATCTCGCTATCGAGATTGAGCCAGCCGAGCGGATTGGCCGATGCCACACCTCCGTCAAGAATAGATATCGTAAGCCAGCCGCCCACCGCACACAGCA
>JAFSAX010000111.1 GCA_017442105.1 Selenomonadales bacterium
ACACCGAGAAGATGCGACAGCTTTTCCCCGTCAATGGCAATGCCGCACCGCTTTGCCTCGTCTATCATGTTGAGCACAACGATGAGCGGTATGCCCATCTCGATCAGCTGCAAAGTCAAGAACAAGTCGCGCGTCAGATGCACCGCATCGACGATATTGATAACGATATCGGCAGACAGTATCACGTCGCGCGCCACACGTTCCTCCTCGCCTGCCGACCCGACACCGTACACACCGGGCGTATCGACGAGCGTATCGCGCCCAAGACGCGCACACCGGACATCGAGCGTCGTTCCTGCATAATTCGACACCTCACGATATACACCCGACAGCGCGGTAAAAAAAACAGACTTACCTACATTCGGATTACCTGCCAAGACGACCGTCCGCCCCCTATCGCGCGAACCATCGCGTGCCGCCCGCGACCATCTCCCCTTATCAGGCGGACTGCCGCTTCGCTCCTTGCCGAACAGACCGCCTCTCAGCGCCTTTTTCCACCATGGCAGACCGCCCCTCCTCATCGCCTGCCACCGCTTCTCGACACAGGCCATACGCGAATACGCTTCGCCAGCCTCTGCCCGACAGCGAACTCCTGCCCTCCGCGCGCGAGCACGACCGCCCCTGCCCATACATTCGCCGTACACGTCACGACTGCGCCTTCTGCCAAGCCCAGTCTGAGTGCCTGCACGCGCACATCCTTCTCCTCGATCACGCCCACGCGTACCGCCATTCCGCGTGTGACCTCATCAAGCGTCATACGAACACCGCCTTTTTCCATAGAATGGTTATCCATATACGCCGAAGCATCGTTTCATACCTGAAATCGTATAAAAAAACGGAAAAACCACAGGAAATTCGCGCACACACCATGACTTATTGCGATAAACATGATATAGTTATAAGATGGTGATTTTGTGTCGCCACCCAAATGCAAGAAGAATTGAGATGAGAAAAATATGAAAGAACTTCTGATGGGGAACGAAGCGATCGCGCTCGGAGCACTCGCCGCAGGTGTCAAAGTCGTCAGCGGGTATCCCGGTACGCCATCGACGGAAGTCCTTGAAACGATCGCCAAACGTCGCACAAGCGATGTATATGTAGAATGGTCTGTCAATGAAAAAACTGCCATGGAAGTCGCGGCAGGCGCGGCCGTCGCAGGCTCTCGTGCACTCGTCACGATGAAGCAAGTCGGCCTCAACGTAGCCTCCGACCCGCTCATGTGCATCAACTATGTCGGTATCAAAGGAGGCCTCGTCGTCCTCTGTGCCGACGACCCGGGCCCGATCTCGTCGCAGACGGAACAGGACACGCGCCATTTCGGCCGCTATGCCCGTATCCCCGTACTCGACCCTGCCACGCCCGAAGAAGCATATCAAATGATACAAGACGCATTCGAGCTTTCCGAAGCCATCGGCACGCCCGTTATCCTTCGTCCGACGACGCGCGTATGCCATGCGTGTGCGTCCATCGAAGCCGCACCGCCCGCTTCGCGCGAAGGTCAAGGCTTCACCAAAGACAGCCGTTGGTGCATCTTCCCGCGCCTGTCGTTCATGGCGAAACAAAAACTGTTCGCTCGTGAAACGGAGCTTGCCGAAAAGCTCTCCGCCTATCCGTATAACCGCATCGAAGGCACAGGCACAGTCGGTATCGTGACAGGCGGTGTCAGTGCGGCATACGTCAAAGATGCCATCGCAGACCTCGGTACAGACGTACGCGTACTCACCGTTGCCACGCCGTACCCGCTGCCCGAACCGCTCGCGGAAGAATTTCTCGCAGGCGTAGAACGCGTACTCGTTATCGAAGAACTCGACCCAGTCCTCGAGGACGCAATGCTCCTCCTCGCAGGCAAAAAACATATCAACATTGAAATATGCGGTAAACATACCGGTCACACCATCACCGCAGGTGAAAACAGCCACACGCTCGTGCGTACACAGATTGCGAACTTCCTCGGAATCGTTGCCCCTGCCGTACCTCAGCTTGCACAAGGCGCACCCGAGCTTCCCGTTCGTCCGCCGACACTCTGCGCAGGTTGTCCGCACCGCGCATCGTTCTACGCGGTCAAAGAAGCTATGGCAAAAAGACCTGCCGTATTCAGCGGTGACATCGGCTGCTATACGCTCGGCAACGCGGCACCCTTACACATGGTAGACACGTGCCTTTGCATGGGCGCGGCCATCTCCATGCCGCAGGGTATCGCACGCACAGGCCACGATGCCGTACACTTCGGCTTCGTCGGCGACTCCACGTTCTTCCACAGCGGTATCACGAACGTCATCAACGCCGTCTACAACAACATGGACGAAGTCGTCGTCATTCTCGACAACTCCACCACCGCCATGACAGGCCATCAGCCCCACCCGGGCATCGGCCGTACCATGATGGGTGATGTATCGGCAAAAATCTCGATCGAAAAAGTCCTCGAAGCAGTCGGCGTCACGAGCATCCGCATCGTAGACCCGCTCGACCTTCCGCGCGCAAAACAAGCTGTCCGCGAAGCATCGGAAGAAAAAGGCGTCCGTGTCATCATCTTCCGCTCGCCGTGCATCGCACTTTTCAAAGGCGAACACACGCGCCAGACCAACTACAACTGCATCGGCTGTCAAACGTGCATCAAAGAGATCGGCTGTCCCGCACTCTCGATGAAAAACGACCGCTGCGTCATCGACACATCGCTTTGCAACGGATGCGGACTGTGTCAGCACGTCTGCCCATGCCAAGCGATCGAGGAGGTAAAATAACATGAAAAACTGTCTTTTATGCGGTGTCGGCGGTCAGGGTACCGTCCTCGCCTCTCGACTGATCGCTCACTGCGCGATGCTTCAGGGAACATTCGCCCGCACCGCCGAAACCATCGGCATGGCACAGCGCGGTGGCTCTGTCGTCAGCCACGTTCGTCTCGGCGACGACGTACACAGCTCGCTCATCCCGCTCGGGCAGGCAGAGCTTCTCATCGCCTTTGAGCCGTGCGAAGCCGTACGCTGTCTGCCGTATCTGAAATCGGATGCCACCATCATCGTTGCTGCGCGCACGATCCAGCCCGTCACAGGTGCCTTGAGCGGCAAGACCTTTGACGCAGACGAAATGATAGACTACCTTCGCGCGCATGCCAAGACCGTCATCACCGTAGACGGCGACGCAATCGCAAACGAAGTCGGCTCACCGAAGGTCCTCAACGTCGCCCTTCTCGGCGCGGCATCGGCAACAGGCGTACTCGGCATCACGAGCGCGGAGATCGAATCGGCACTCGCCGAAAAGCTTCCGCCGAAAGTCCTCGCCATGAACCAAAAAGCACTTGCCCTCGGCGCCGAGTGCGTAAAGGAGTCCAACTGAAATGCAGATGAAACCCGAAACACTTTCCATCATCAAACAACAGGCCAAACGTCTTCAAGCACTTGAAACGAGCCTTTATCACGAAAAATTCAAAGGAATCGACATCGACGCCATCGAAACGGCAGAAGACTTCGCCAAGCTTCCCTTCACCGAAAAAAAAGACCTCCGCGACGTCTATCCGCTCGGCCTTGCCGCTGTTCCCGAAGAACAGATCGTCCGTATCCACTCCTCGAGCGGTACGACAGGCACGCCTATCATCATCCCGTATACGCAAAAAGACGTTGACGACTGGGCGATCCTCTTCGAGCGCTGCTACCGCATCGCAGGCGTGACGATGAACGACCGCGTCCAGATCACGCCCGGCTACGGACTCTGGACGGCAGGTATCGGCTTCCAGCTCGGCGTTGAACGACTTGGTGCCATGGCCATCCCGATGGGCCCCGGCAACACCGAAAAACAGCTTCGTTTCCTCGAAGATATGAGATCGACCGTCCTCTGTGCGACGAGCTCGTACGCACTTCTTCTCGCCGAAGAGATCGCCAAACGCGGTATCCATGACAAAGTGTATCTCAAAAAAGGCATCATCGGTTCCGAGCGTTGGGGCGAAAAAATGCGCCGTCGTATCAAAAGCGAACTCGGCATCGAGCTCTACGACATCTACGGCCTCACCGAGATCTACGGTCCGGGTATTGCAGTAAGCTGTCAGCATGACTGCGGTATGCACTACTTCGACGATTATCTCTACTTCGAGATCATCGACCCCGTCACAGGCGAAAACCTCCCCGACGGCGAGCTCGGCGAACTCGTCATCACCACGCTCCAGAAAGAAGGCGCACCGCTCATCCGTTACCGCACGCATGACCTTACGCGCATCCTGCCCGATGCGTGCCCGTGCGGCAGAAGCCTTCCGCGCATCGACATCATCCTCGGCCGTACCGACGATATGATCAAAGTAAAAGGCGTCAACATGTTCCCTGCACAGATCGAAGAAGTCTTAAAAGCCGTTGACGGCATCTCGAGCGAATACCTCGTCGAAGTCAACCACGTAGACGGCCGCGACCATATGATCGTCAAATTCGAAGTAGACGACCACGAAAAAGCACCGCTTCTCGAAAAAGCCGTCCGTCACCAGTTCAAACAGCGTATCGGCATGACACCCGATACCCTCGCCGTCCCGATGGGCACGCTCCCCAGAAGCGAGAAAAAATCAAAACGCGTGATAGATAATCGCTAAGGGAAGTGCGACTCATCGCATAAAGTGAATATAAGAAATATGAAAGCCACCTATGCACAAGGATGTGTGCGGGTGGCTTTTGTTATTTCTTATTGGCTCTGTTTGTTTTTGTCGTGTGTATTGACA
>JAFSAX010000112.1 GCA_017442105.1 Selenomonadales bacterium
ACAAAATATGTTATAATGATAATACTCTGATACACCGAATTTTTTATAACACAAACTAAATCTATTATCGCCGGCAGGAGGAACAAATATGGCTCTGACACTTGATGATAAACTTGTCGTTGGAATCTCTTCTCGAGCATTATTTGACTTAGAAGAAGAAAACAGAATATTTGACCAAGAAGGTCTTGAATCTTATTCCCAATATCAACTTGAGCATGAAAATGATATCTTGAAACCGGGAACAGCATTTCCTTTGATCAAAGCCCTTCATAACTTGAATAAAGAAGGGCGTTATTCGACCGAGATCATCATCATGTCCAAGAATAGTGCAGATACGTCCTTACGTATCTTCAACTCTATCGACCATTATGGTCTAAAGATCAGCCGCGCCGCACTTGTAGGCGGAACATCTATTGTGCCTTACCTTGCTGCCTTCCGAACAGATCTCTTTTTGTCAGCAAACGAGCTTGATGTACAAGAGGCGATCAACGCAAACTTCGCCGCCGGTCTTATCTGCTCTCACTCCAATCTGCCGCTCGATCCCAATAAGGAGATCAACCAGATCAGGATAGCCTTCGACGGAGATGCAGTCTTATTTTCAGATGAAGCCGAGCGGATATATCAGCAACAAGGCTTGGAGGCATTTACCGCACACGAACAGGCCAACGCAAGAAAACCGTTGCCCGAAGGCCCGTTTGCTAAATTATTAAAAACGATCTCTATTATCCAAAACGAGTTTCCAAACGAGCCTGTACCGATTCGAACCGCCCTCGTCACAGCACGCAATGCGCCTGCACACGAACGAGTCATCAGAACGCTCCGCGCATGGAATGTGCGAATTGATGAAGCCTTCTTCCTCGGCGGCATCCAAAAAAGTGAAATTCTCAAAGCATTCGATGCCAATATTTTCTTTGACGACCAGCCTACACACATAGGCCCCGCCTCGCAATTGGTACCCGCAGCACGTGTTCCGTATAAAAAGAATAACGATATTGAATAAGATCCCGTATTATATTTTTAATCTGCCAACCTACACGCTTATACAAAAATACCCAATGAGAATTCTGCTCCTCATTGGGTATTTTTATTGTTTATAGTGTTTTATTTGATAGCTTTCCATACACGTGCCATGATCGGTGCATATTCCGTTTCCAAAAACTTCGCAGTTTCCATTGTAACGGCATTAAGGAGGGCAGGATTAAAGGTGTTCGTTTCAAATGTCATACAGACATTGAGAAGGAGATCGCCGTTCGGAGAAACGAGAAATTTGGAGATGCGATATTTATTGTTCAGCTCATTGAGATATGGCGCAATTTTCGTAAACACCTTATCTGTCACAACGCCCGTTGCAAGCTGTACTTGAAGAAGTGCATATACACTCTTGTCAAGTAATATAGCCATCGGCAAGACCTGTCCTTTGATCTGCACTTGACTGCGGAAGATCGCTGTTTCGTTTTCATCTTGTTTTTCTTCGACAGAAAAGCACTCTATTTTATTCTCCGCTAGAAATGCTTTCCATTTCATTGTTTTTTCATTTACCGTGTACTGTGTTTGTTCCATATACCATTCTCCTTTATTGACAGGGACAGCTTATGCCGTCCCCATCAATCATTTTTGCTTAGAAACTGAAACGCATGCCTGCATCGATGCGATATTTCTGTTCAACATCGCCACCGAAACTGCGTTCATACGTTGCGTAGAGTACGCTCGTATTGCTCAATTTCATGCTGCCGCCGACTTGAAGTTCACACCACGTTCCGCCGAAGTCGATATTCGTGCGTCCGCCCGCTTCGCCATCAGCGCGATATGTCGTCGAGAAATCACCGCCAAATTCATGTGCAAGTGCAACTTTGGCGAAGTAGTTGGCTTTCTCCGTTTTCTGACCGATACCAAAGCCGATACGACCGATAACGCTGTTCATGCTGTCTTGATCGACATACATGTTTTTGTATTTTCCGTTTGCACCAAGGAAATCACTCGTCGCCGCATAGTCCGTACCATGGATATGACCGACAGTAAGCTGTACGCTCGGGTCGAAGTAGAACCCGTTCGTTTTTTCGAAACGTTTACCGTATTCTGCACTGAACGATGCACCCCACGTATCGTAGTCACCATCAAGTTTATGACGCATATCGTTGTAGACAGTATAATCGTTGTCAAGTCTGCTTCCCTTAACGACGAGGTCGAGATATCTGCCGTCATCACTCATGCGAGTACCATAAAGCGAAAGGCTTGCTACAGAAACGTCACCACTTCCGCCCAATTCGTAAGCGCTTTCACCATCGTTGTAGCTGAATGCCGCACCGACTGTCCAACCACCTTTGACTTTCTTATCATAACCGAACTGGTATGCCGTGTACTCGTTCGTGAATTTCGCTTTTTGCGCATCCATTTCCGATTTACCGCCATAGTATTTCGCCCAGATGCCTGCTGCGTTGTTATCCAGACGGATATCGCCCATACGCTGCATCATGTCATCGTTTTCCGTGCGCCAGATCATTGCCGCAGAAGCCATAGCAGATTTTGCACCGCGCATCATAGCCGTTTCGCTGTCGCCGTATATCGTAGTGCTGCCGCTTACGCCGCCCGTGTTACCGCCTTCATTGCCACCTGTGTTACCACCTTCGTTGCCACCTGTGTTGCCACCTTCATTGCCACCTTCGTTGCCGCCTTCGTTGCCGCCAACATCTTCTACGCTGTCAACGACAAGGCTGCCCTGGCCGTCTGTATCGCTGTAAGCGATATCGCCGACCTTCTTCGCTGCCGAAGCTGTCGTAAGACCTTCTGCGATCTGCACATAGCCTGTAAGGTTGCGTTCGCCGTCAACATAGTTTGTATAGAAGAGTTTGTGTGCAAGAGCATCGAGTGTACCGTTGACCGTATCCTGATTCTGGAGATCGATACCGTCGCTGTCGGTGCGAAGCGTGATCGCAGAGTCTTCTGCTGCCGATTTGATCGTGGTGTCGCCACCGAGGATCGTCGTCGGTGTCTGTGCATCATGTTTGTAGATGACAGTCGTGCTGCCGCTGTAGTTATCGATCGAGAGCGATGCATCGTCGCCATCCTGGAAGATGTAGCTGTCTGCTGCCGTATTACGGAGTTTCGTATTGTCGCCGTAGAAGTTCGTCAATACGCTGGCACCTGTATTATTCCAATGAGCGCCGTTTTGGAGCCAAATATTGATATTGGAACCTTTCGTTGCCGCACCTTCGAAGCTGGAGTCATCCGTTGTGAATGCAACATTGAAGTTACCGCCGCCGCCGTACCACGGAGTCGTACCCTGGATATCGCCTTTGAGTACAACATCATTCGTACCGCCGCCGATGACCTTACCATTTTCGTCTTTTGCCGTGTTGATATTAACAGTACCGCCTTCGGTTGCCCAGAGCGCAGCAAAGTCGTTTGCTACAAATTTACCGCCGCCAATATCGATAAGACCACTGCGTGCCCATACATTGACTGCCTTATTCGTTTCAATATCAGCAAGACCTTTAATATGGACTTCATTGTCATTGTTCGTGAAGATGCCCCAGTAGTTCATGGCAAAGTTGCTGCCCGAGGTCATGCCGCCGCGGATCTTGACTGCATGTGCAGGATCGTTGTCATTGTTGATGATGACGCGTGCAAGCTGTCCTTTGGCAGACGAGCCTGCTTTGATACCAAAGCCGTAATAGTAGCTTACGTTGCTGTTGATGTTGATCGCGCCCGGATTATCGATGACAAGATCACCTTGTTTAACTGCATAGATAGCACCACCATATGTCTGCGGCCAGGTTCCTTTCTGATCAACAGTCGTATTGATCGTAAGGTCATGACCGTTCATATTGATATACGTGTTGCCGATACCATTGCCGTTGTAGTTGTCGCAGTCATAGTTCGTAATACTGCCATAGAATTTTTTGCCAAAACCTGTGGTGAACGGAGACGTTGTCGATATGGTCGTATCCTTTGTGAATACGTAGTTGCCGTCTTTGTCGATAACACCTGCTTCCAAATACTCTTTGTCATATTCGGCTTCACCAAAGATCTCTGTTGTGAAGGTGTCTTTCGTCTGGCTGTCAGGGATAAGACCTTCTGCCGCGCCATCAAGACTACCCTGACCATCTGTTTCGCTGTATCCGATGTTGCCGTATGCTTTCTTAACAGACGATGTCGTAAGACCTTCTGCGATCTCTACGGAGCCTGTGAGGTTGCGTTCACCGTCTACATAGCCTGTGTAGTACAGTTTGTTGGCAAGCTTGTCGAGCGT
>JAFSAX010000113.1 GCA_017442105.1 Selenomonadales bacterium
AGATGGAATTCGGGAATAGCTACGATCATGTAGAGCGGTTTTGGTGGCATAAATCGCAAATAAGACGGTTTGTCGTCTTCCATGATGCTGACTGTGATACCGCCAAAGATGGCAGGTGCAACATTATCCGGATGACCCTCCATTTCAGTTGCAAGTTCAAACAGATCATGGCGAGTCAATTTGCTTCCGCTGAGCTCATTTGCGGCGAAAAGTCCACCGACGATAGCTGCCGCACTGCTGCCCATACCACGTGCGAGAGGGATGTTATTCTCCATTTTAAGGCGGAGACCCTTGCAGGTATACCCTACACGCTCAAAAACCTTATCAATGGCTTGACAGACGATATTAGTGCGTGTTGCGGGAATGATGCCTTCTCCTTCACCGGTTACTTCGAGCTGAATTTCGTTAATATCTAGTTCTGTTACTTCAAGTTCGTTATAGTAAGTACAAGCAATACCGATGGAGTCGAATCCGGGTCCGCAGTTTGCAGTTGTTGCCGGGATTTTTACTTTGATGGTTTTCACGAACATAGCCTCCCTTTATTCGTTAGCTTCATGTACGCGAATTACGTTGCTGATTTCCGTTACGACAGGTAATGCTTCGATCTTAGCAAGTGCTTCGCGGATAGCCGCGTTTTTGACCGTGTATGTAACGAATACGATTTCTGCGCAGTTGTTAACTTTGCGTTTCTGGATGACGGAGTTCAAGCTGATATTTTCTTCCGAGAGAAGACCTGCGATTTTTGCAAATACGCCCGGCTCATCTTTAACCAGTAAGCGAACATAGAATGCCGATTGGCTTTCTTCGATCGGGCAGATTTTTTTATTTTCATAGCAAGTACAAAGGACACGTGCTTTGACGTCGTGCTGGATGTTTCTGGTGACTTCCATGATATCGCCGATAACTGCACTGGCCGTTGGAAGTTCGCCTGCGCCTCTGCCGTAGAACATAGTGTTGCCTACTGCATCGCCCGTAACGAAGATTGCATTAAATACATCATTAACAGATGCGATCGGGTGCGAATTCGGTATAAACGTCGGATGTACACGTACTTCTACGCCGTTTTCGGAATCTTCTTTTGCGATGCCGAGGAGTTTGATAACATAGCCGAGCTCGCGTGCGTTAGCAATGTCTTCAGGCGAGATTTTGGTAATGCCTTCAACATAGACATCATCTACCGTGATACGCGAGTTGTATGCGATTGAAGCAAGAATAGCGATCTTGCGTGCTGCATCAAGACCGCCAACGTCTGCTGTCGGATCGGCTTCAGCGTAGCCTTTTGCCTGTGCTTCAGCAAGAACTGTTTGATAGTCGACATTGTCGCGCGTCATTTTAGTGAGCATGTAGTTTGTCGTACCGTTGATGATACCCATGATCTCTTCAATCTTATTACCGATGAGGCAATCTTTCAACGGATGAATAATCGGAATACCGCCGCCGACACTTGCTTCGAACATGACATCGAGATTGTTCTTTTCAGCAATATCAAAGAGCTCTTTACCGTATTTTGCGATAACGTCTTTGTTGGCAGTTACAAGATGTTTGCCGTTAGAAAGTGCGCGTATCATGTAGTCACGTGACGGATTTTCACCACCCATCAATTCAACGACAATGTCGATCTCGGGATCGTCAAGAATATCGCTTGCGTTCGTTGTGAGCATTTCTTTAGGAAGAATACGTTCTTTATCAAGACTGCGTACCAAGGCTTTGGTCACTTCAATTTTAGCGCCGACTTTTTTAGCGATATCTTCTTGATTTTTTTTGAGTATTTTTACAACACCTGTTCCGACCGTTCCAAGGCCGAGGATACCGATTTTGATTATCTTTTCCATTGGAAATACCTCCTTGTTTTATGCCTGTCCCATGACTTCGATTCGTTTGACACCTTCGATAAGACGAAGTTTGTCTAAAAGTGCTTCAAGATCGATAACTAAGTCAACCGTTTCGATTGAGATCGTCGCATTAGCAACACCTTGTAACGGAATGCCTTGGTTGATCGTTAATACACTGCCATGTTCACAAGCGATCGTGTTGAGTACTTTGGAAAGTACGCCCGATTTGTGTTCTAGCAAGAGCGTCAAAGTTACGATCTTTTCTTTGCTGGCTTCATAGAACGGAAACACGAAGTCTTTATACTTATAGTAAGCACTGCGACTTAAGTCCATTTTTTCAACTGCTTCATTGATCGTACGCACTTCACCGCGTTTAAGCATATCTTTTACTTTGATCGTTTTTTTGATTGCTTCGGGGAGAATTTCTTCGCGTACAAGATAAAATAAAGATTGGTCTTTATTCATATTTATTACCTCGTTTTCTCTTGAAGGATAAATTTCTTCTAACAGTAGACATTATACCACTGTTCACCCCCTGTGTACAAGAGTTTTTATTAAATTTTATAAAAGAAAAATCTCGGTAGTTATTAGCTACCGAGAACATATTGTTTAGAATATGATACAGATCAGACCACCGTTACCGTCGTTGACGATTTTGGTAAGTGTATCGCGTATTTTAGTCTGTGCATTTTCGGGCATATCGGCCAGGTTGTTTTGGATGCCTTCGCGAACGAGCGAGTTGAGTGATTTGCCAAATAAGTTGGTACGCCAGATGCGGTCTGGTTCACCTTCGAATTCTTTCATTAAATATTGTATCAATTCTTCGCTTTGCTTTTCTGTGCCGAGGATCGGTGCGATCTCTGCTTCGACATCTGTTCGGATGATATGAAGTGATGGTGCGGAGGCTTTTAACCGTACGCCGAATCGATTACCGTTTTTGATGATCTCAGGCTCTTCTAATATCATCTCGTCGATCTGCGGGATAACGATGCCGTAACCGTTCTCTTTTGCGTCAGACAGCGCGGAAGCGAGTTTGTCATACTCTTGCTTAGCCGAGGCAAGATCGCGCATCAGACGCAAAATATGATGGTTTCCTTCGATTGTGAATCCGGTCAACTCTTGCGTGACCTCGAAGAAAAGAGAGTGCTTTGCTGTAATATCTATTATGGCTACGCCGCTGCCGAGATCCATGTTTTCCAGGATGACCTCTTCTATAAAAGGTTCTTCCGATAAAAGGTGGATGGCTCCATCAATATCACGTAAACGTCGAATATCTTGCGTGACCTCTTGAACAGCGTGGTTGAATTTTTCGTGCAGCCAATGTTCTTCTTCCAGTTCTTCTACCCATTTCGGAAGGAGGATGTTGACTTCTTTAACAGGAAATTCATAGAGTACTTCTTGTAAGATACCATATACATCTTCGTATGTAAGTTGTGCGCAATCCATGGGCAAAACAGGTACATTGTACCGTGTTTCCATCTCGGCAACAAGCGAATGGGTCACGCTATCATTTGGTCGACTTGTGTTCAAGATGACAAGAAATGGTTTTTCAAGTTCTTTCAGTTCTTCGATTACACGACCCTCAGCTTCAAGATAATTGTCACGTTCAAGATCCGTTACACTGCCATCAGTCGTAATAACCAGTCCAATTGTTGAATGTTCTGTGATTACTTTTTTTGTTCCGATCTCTGCTGCTTGTTGGAATGGAATCTCTTCTTCAAACCAAGGTGTCAGTACCATGCGTGGACCCGATTCTTCTTCATATCCAAGTGCGCCCTCGACTGTATAACCGACACAGTCGACGACACGTACCTTGACAGCCACATTCTCTTTGATATCGATTTCGATTGCTTCATTCGGAATAAATTTAGGCTCGGTCGTCATAATCGTTTTGCCTGCCGCGCTTTGCGGAAGTTCGTCTTTGGCACGTTCTTTCTCGTATGGATCATTGATATTCGGAAGAACCATCGTTTCCATAAATCGCTTGATAAATGTTGATTTTCCTGTGCGTACAGGTCCTACTACACCGATATAAATATCGCCGTCGGTGCGTTCGGCAATATCGCTGAACAAGTCAAACTTTTCCATCTGCTTCACTCCCTGTTTATTCTTCTTTGCACGGACGGCAGCTATCTGACGCAGTCCGCCTCCCCTATCTTATCTGTCATGGGAGGCATCGCAAAAATATTTGTTTGGTTCAATATATGAAGATGATATGAAAATATGTCGCAGGTGGAATAGATTTTATAAAAAAGAAACGGATACAGTTGATTCTGTATCCGTTGGTTCGTTAGCTATGCCGTTAGTCGAGCTCGTATTCGATGTGATAATTGCGATATTTATCGCAAATGATGCGAATTGCCGTTGTAATGGCTTTTTTTGCATTGCCTTGATAGATGCGGTCGATCATCTGACAGAGTGGCTCGGGGCCGTCATTTAAGTTGTATCCGGTGATAGCATGAGAGATATGTTTCGATGCTAAATGTGTAGCAAGTGTGCAATCTGCTTCGATAATAAGGCCTGTTTCTACGTTGACTAATACTGTTATGGCAACAGTCTTATATAGTTCGCTGGCTGTTATGCCGGCAGGAAGTTTAGCATATCCGGAAAAGAGAACAAGGTTGGTGTCCATGATTGACCTCCTTAATGAATACTAAGACTTTTTACAGCAATATTTACTTCAAGTACTGTCAGTCCGGTCATAGCTTCTACGACTTCTTTGATCTTGGCTTGTGTTGCTTTGACCACTTCATGGATGCGATAGCCATATCGAATCGTTACATCAAGCGAAACCGATACGCCACGATCTTGCTCTTGCATGTTTTTGATGCGAACTTGCGATGTTTTGGTGATCTCACATTCATGGGTCGCTACATAATCAACGATCGACGCGATAGCTGCATCAGAGATGAGCAATTTGCCATAGTAACTGAAAGCCGGTCGTACGATCGATTTTTCGCCGACTCGTCTGCGACGGCGATTTTTTGAGGACGTGAAGAATATCTCGAGTGCGGAGAAATGCTCTTTCAGCTCAATGTTCGGTACAGGGATGATATGTTTCCCTTCTTTCAGACGAGATTCACGAGCTTTGGCGATCTCGCGCTGTGTAGCGATATCATGAATATAGATGAATTGGCTGATCGCAGGCAGTTGCAAAACCTTGGCGATCTTGTTGACCATGTTGTCCGATGTACCGAGAATCAATATTTTCTGTGGTTGTACACGTGCGATCGCATCACGTACCTCTTGTGCGTGATCATCATGCGTAAAAATAGCACGTCGAACAGCTTGGATCTTGCTCGCTTCTTTTTTGGCGGAATGACCTGCAATGATTTTGCTGTCTTTAATTAAAATACCATCGTCTATGATAGTGTCGACTTTATGTTCATGGGCAACCGTCAGTGCGCGGTGACTTTTCCCTGTTCCGCTTGGCCCTACTAATGCAATGACTTCCATAAATCCTCCTGCGCTTATCTATACTGCTCGTTTAATCTTGCTTGCAGTGCATCGGCATACAATATATTGGTATTCCAGATTCCCAACTTTTCAGGGAATCTGCCGCGCATTCCGTGGAAATCCGATCCACCTGTGATCATACATTGTCTGTCTTTGGCAATAGCTTCAAGACGACGTCTGCAAGCCAGATTATTTTTCGGATGATAGATCTCGATACCATCAATGCCTGCATTAAGAACGGCATCAATACATTGGGTGTTTTTGATAATTCCGGGATGTGCCAGGATACTGATACCACCGATCTCATACATCAACTCGATGACCTCTGTATATTCGGGTTTTGTACGTGGAATAAACACAGGCCCACCGCTGTATAGGAGCTTTTCAAATACTTCTCCAACTGTGGAAAAATATCCTTTTTGAATAAGAATTTTAGCAAGATGCGGTCTGCCCCACGAGAGCGCGGAACCTGTTGCTTGATAGAGATCATCCATCGTAATAGCATATCCCCTATCATTCAAGCGAGCAAGCATCTTAAGCAATCTTTCCTTGCGCAGAACAGATATATTATCTACCATGGCAAGTAGTTTGGGATGCTTTACATTATGCATATAGCCTAAGATGTGGATCTCTTCACCAAGACAATTGCAACTAAACTCTATTCCTGCAATAACATTGATACGTGTTTCTTGGTTTGTATCAAGCGTCATAATACCGCCGACTGTATCATGGTCGGTAATCGCAATCGCAGATAATCCTACTGCAATCGCTTGCTCAACGATCTCACAAGGAGAATAAATACCGTCCGATGCAGTTGTATGGATATGGAGATCAGCCATTCTCATAAAAGACACCCATTTCTTTTTTGACTCTTATTATATTATTATATCACAATATAGGAAAGAAAAACCAGAACG
>JAFSAX010000114.1 GCA_017442105.1 Selenomonadales bacterium
ACCTTGCTCTGCGAAGTCAAGTCGCATATTGCGGTCGATGGAAGGAATATAGAAAACACCTTCTGATTGCAGGTCTTTTATCGTGTGAAAGGATTGTGATGTCTGATTGTCGATCGTCAACAGAAGTTCGGAGGGACCGTTTTTTTCCTTCGGAGGAATGACGGCGATATCGAAAGATATGGGACAAGTGCTTTTTTTCAAGAGGTCATCACTCGTTTTGACGGGAATCTCGGGTGTGACTGTGTATGTATCATATGCGAGAGAGGATTTGTCCGAAAAGTAAAAATACGCATAACGGAATGAATATTGTTCATGTGTGTATTCCTTGGGGAAGGAAAGAAGCATTGTCGTTTCGCTGTGGGGCGCGATGCTCAGATGTTGATTCGGCGAGTTGTCTACTTTTACAATTTTGGAACACGTGTCGTTCCAATAGGCAAACAGACCGACAGTCGTGTAGAGAATGTCTTTTTCGATTCTGACATCAGTCGGATTGGTAAACGTATAGCGCGTATAATACATATCGCCGTCAAGCCAGTCTTCTGCCTTAATGGTGACCTTAGACAGTGCATCTTCCATCGTCATCTGCTCGGTCATGGTAGTAGTCGGCGGTACATCTTTCTCACTTGCCCAAGCAGGCATCACGGATATCATCAATAAAAGCAGTATCATCATACAGCGCAATAGCATAAACATTTCCTCCCGAATGTTGGTACTTCTATTTTACCACAAGGGCATGTATTTTCACTAACCTCATGCTTCGCTTTTTAGCTCGCATTCGCTAAGTGTTCATACGATACCACAAGCAGAAATATTTGCCTGCAAGGAAAGTTTTATTTAGGTCGCCTTTTGCGATATATTTCTTTTTCGCTTTGCACATACTGTATGTAGCACTTTTTCACGAATGGGGGCGAAGCGATGCTCTGGTTTATCGTATCGGGGGTGCTCGCAGGATATCTGTCGGCGCGTATGGCATACTGCTGGGAGAGCGGTACGCTGGCGCATATCGCGGTGGGCATCGTAGGTGCGTATATGGGAACGGCGGTCTTTCGGCTCGTGGGCATCACGTCGGACAGCGCGCTCGGCATGATCGTGATCGGCGTGCTTGGTGCTTCTTGTGCGCTGTGGCTCCTGAGAGTTATCTATGAGCACTCCGATTTTTGACCGAATAGGGGCAGGAGGAGCGAAAATCTCGCGTTTTCCTGCCTTTCTCTCTTGCGCGTATATTAGGAAAAATGATATGATAATATGTAACGTTTATACGAGATGGCAAGACTGCCTCTCGCAGGTGCTCTGCCTTGGGCATCATCTATGATTATGGGGAAAAAGGAGACATCGCAATGTCAGAAGAACGCATCAGCTCGAACTTTATACAAGCTATCATTGACGAAGATTTAAAAAACGATTCGGTCTACCAGGAGATCCATACGCGTTTTCCGCCCGAACCGAATGGTTACTTACATATCGGCCATGCCAAATCCATCTGCCTGAACTTCGGCTTGGCACTCAAATACGGCGGTAAATGCAACCTCCGTTTCGACGACACGAATCCGACGAAAGAAGACGTCGAATACGTAGAATCCATCAAAGAGGACGTTAAGTGGCTCGGCTTCACGTGGGACGACCGTATGTTCTACGCATCGAACTACTTCGGAAAGATCTATGAACTTACGCTCGACCTTATCCGCGAAGGCAAAGCATTCGTCTGCGACCTTACGGCAGAAGAAATGCGCGAGTACCGCGGTACGCTTACCGAACCGGGGAAAGAAAGCCCGTACCGTAACCGCTCCGTTGAAGAAAACCTCGACCTTTTCCAGCGTATGAAAAACGGCGAGTTCCCGAACGGCAGCCGCGTGCTTCGTGCGAAGATCGACATGGCATCGCCGAACATGAATATGCGCGACCCTGTCATCTACCGCATCTCGCATGCGCATCATCACCGCACGGGCGACGAATGGTGCATCTATCCGATGTATGATTATGCACATCCGCTCTCCGATGCGCTTGAAGGCATCACGCATTCCATCTGCACGCTCGAATTCGAAGACCATCGTGCGCTCTACGACTGGACGCTCGAAGCCTGCCACATGCCGAAACCGCAGCCGAAACAGATCGAGTTCGCTCGTTTGAATATGACCAACCTCATTATGTCGAAACGCAAACTGCGCCGTCTTGTCGAAGAAGGCTACGTCAGCGGTTGGGACGATCCGCGTATGCCGACCATCTCGGGCATCCGTCGTCGCGGCTACACGCCTGAAGCCGTACGCGATTTCTGCGAACGCATCGGCGTTGCCAAAGCCAACAGCCTCGTTGACAGCGCGCTCCTCGACCACTGCATCCGCGAAGACCTCAACAGCAAGGCCGCTCGCGTTATGACGGTTCTCCGTCCGTTAAAACTCGTCATCGACAACTATCCCGAAGGTGAGGTCGAATACCTCACCGCAGAGAACAATCCCGAGTCGCCCGAAATGGGTGAACGCCAAGTAGCGTTCTCGCGTGAGCTTTATATCGAACAGGACGACTTCATGGAAGAACCGGTGAAAAAATTCTTCCGTCTTGCACCTGACAAAGAAGTACGTCTTAAACACGCCTACATCATCAAATGCGAATCGATCGTCAAAGATGACGAAGGCAACATCGTCGAAGTACACTGCACGTACGACCCCGAAAGCAAAACGGGCGGTGCAAATGCAGCACGCAAAGTCAAAGGCACGCTCCACTGGGTATCGGCACAGCACGCCGTACCTGTCGAAGTACGCCTCTACGACTACCTCATGCTCGGCGAACAGGAAAACGAAGCAGACGACTTCATCGCCAAACTCAACCCGAACTCGCTCGAAGTCCTCACCTCCATGGCAGAAGCAAGCATCAAGGACGCGAAGATCGGTGACAAATTCCAGTTCCTCCGTCAAGGCTATTTCTGCATCGATACGGACACGACCGATGACAAGATCGTCATCAACCGCATCGTAGGCCTCCGCGACTCGTGGGCGAAACAGCAGAAGAAAGGCTGAGGTGACTGACTGTGGCGAAGATTCCGAGAGGATTATCCGACGAACAGATGACGGCAGGCATGAACGAAGACCTCACGTTTGAAAACGGCGGATACCAAGACGAAAAAACGAAAAAGAAAAAAGTGCAGCCGAAGAAAAAAGACGACAGCAATATGCTCCTTGACTTCATCACACCTGCACTCGCCGAAAAACTCGGCAGACAGCTCCTCGAGCTCAAGCTCGCACTCTATCAGGAAGGCATCGTAGATTACCGCTTCCGCGTAGAGCGTCAAGGCCATACCATCACCATGACGGCTGTCGAAACGAAACCGAAAACGAAATAATAAAGAAGGTACAGAGAGCATGATCCTCTGTACCTTTTCTTTTGCAGCCAAGATGCTTGATAAAGCGATATCCTGCACCGAAACCGAGCGCAAGACGAAGGCGCAGAGATAAGTATACATAATACGCTGTGATTTTTTATGAAAAAGGTATTGCGCAAAGATAACCTCTATGGTATACTAATAATCGAGGAAAAGGAAAATATGAAAGAGGGGATCACCAATGGATAAAAAAGTTGCAGACCTTATCAACCAGCAAGTAAACAAAGAATTCTATTCTGCGTACCTGTATCTCGATTTTGCGAACTACTTCGCATCGAAAGGCCTTGACGGATTCGCTAACTGGTACCGTATCCAGGCACAGGAAGAACGCGACCATGCGATGCTCTTCTTTGATTATCTGCATCACAACAGCGTAGACGTTACGCTTGATACGATCGACAAGCCCGAATGGAATCGCGGTGAGATCATGGACGTGCTGAAGGCAGGCCTTGCGCACGAACAGTACGTGACGAGCCTCATCAACGACATCTATGATGCCGCACAGCAGGTCAAAGACTTCCGTACCGTGCAGTTCCTTGACTGGTTCGTCAAAGAACAGGGCGAAGAAGAAGCCAACGCAAACGACCTTATCACCAAAATGGAAATGTTCGGCACGGACGCAAGAGGACTTTATCTCCTCAACAGCGAGCTGAAAGCGCGCGTATACGTTGCTCCGTCGCTGACGATCTGATGAAACCGAAAATAGAGAGAAATAAGAGGGGGAAATGAAAATGAAATTTTATGTATGTACTCACTGTGGAAATATTGTAGCGTTCGCAAACGATGCAGGCGTGCCGATCGTGTGCTGCGGTCAGAAAATGGCTGAACTCGTTCCGAACACGGTAGAAGCTTCGGTAGAAAAACACCTTCCCGTTATCAGCCAAGAAGGCAACATCGTTACGGTAACGGTAGGTTCCGTAGACCATCCGATGGGCGAAGAACACCTTATCGAATGGGTAGCACTCGAAACACAGCAGGGCAACCAGCGCAAACAGCTCATCGTTGACGGCGAACCGAAAGTACAGTTCGCACTCGTAGAAGGCGATGCAGTTGTAGCGGCTTACGCATACTGCAACCTCCACGGCCTCTGGAAAGCAGAAGCATAATCAAGGGAATAAAAAAGCTCTCGCAAACGCGGGAGCTTTTTTGCTGTTCAGAGTATATTGGTGCATAAAAAAATCCCTCTTTGGCAGGTGCCGAAGAGGGATTCACTTTCATATGTTTTACGCGTTTTTGAACTTGTCGAAATCATCGAGAACAGCCTGCGAAGGTTTGCCGCTGAGTTTGCTGACGATGATGATAGCGAGAAGACCGAAGAAGAAGCCCGGTACGATCTCATAGAGGCCGAACCATGCAAATTTCTGCCAGATAAGAACGGTCGTACCGCCGACGATGATACCTGCGATCGCGCCTGCTTTCGTCATATTGCGCCAGAAGAGCGACATGAGGATGAGCGGACCGAACGATGCGCCGAAGCCTGCCCAAGCATATGCTACCATGCTGAGGACGAAGCTGTTCGGATCCATCGCGATCATGACTGCGAGAGCCGCCATCGTCACGACTGTGATACGGCTGACGAGAACGAGATGCGACTGCGATGCGTTCTTGTTGAATACCGTTTTGTAGATATCCTGCGAGAATGCCGAAGCACTAACGAGGAGCTGTGCCGAAGCCGTACTCATGATAGCCGCGAGAACTGCCGACATGACGATACCTGCCGGGAACGACGAGAACAGATCGTTCGCCATGACCATGAATACCTTTTCAATATCTGCGCCCGTAAGCTCAGGCGTAACATAGATACGGCCGATCATACCGACGAGAACTGCTGCCGCGAGCGAGATGATGACCCACGTCATAGCAATGTTCGTTGCACGTTTGATCTCGCTTGCCGAATTGATCGCCATGAAGCGAACGAGGATATGCGGCTGACCGAGATAACCAAGACCCCATGCCAAGGACGAGATGATAGCGATCGCGCCTGTCGGTGCGCCGTCCATCACGAACGGATCGAAGAACTCGGGGAACGAAGTCGAAAGCGTCGTCATCGTCGGGTCGATACCGCCGAGCGCCCATACAGCCGCCGTCGGAACAGCGATGATCGCGCAGAACATCATGATGCCCTGAATGAAGTCCGTCCAGCATACTGCCATAAAACCGCCGATGAACGTATACGATACGACGAGCACTGCGCCCAAGATAAGAGCCATCGAGTAATCCATGCCCCAGATCGTCGTGAACAGCTTGCCGCTTGCGACGAAACCGCTCGACGAATAGAGAAGGAAGAAGATCAAGATGAAGATCGCCGCGACCACACGAAGCGCGATGCCGTTATCGTGGAAACGATTCTGCATATAGTCGGGAAGCGTGAGTGAATCGTTCGCGATCTCCGTATACTTACGAAGACGAGCCGCGATGAAATGCCAGTTCGCCCACGTACCGAGGATCAGACCGAGCGCGATCCAGCCTGCGTTAAGACCTGCGATATACGCAAACCCCGGCAGACCCATGAGCATCCAACCGCTCATGTCCGATGCCTCAGCACTCATCGAAGTGACCCAGGCACCGAGTTTACGTCCGCCCAAGATATAGTCGGACATATTTTTGGTACGGTGATAGAAATAGATCCCGATACCGATCATGACGCATATGTATAACGCAAATGCGATCAAGAACCCAAAACTGAATGAAGCCATAAAAACCAAACCCTTTCTACTATCTTACTACTTTGAATAATAGTATTATTATACCGAATCTGTGCATGAGATTGCAATATATTTTTTTGTGTATACATGTGAACCTCTGTATTGGAAAACATACTGAATTAGGGTATAATTAAAACGGATAAAATCGTTCAGGAAAGGAGCATAGCCCTATGAACAAACAGTACGATATCATCATCATCGGCGGCGGCCCCGCAGGGATCTTCGCCGCATATGAACTCAGTCATAAAGCACCGTCCCTCAAGGTCGCCCTCTTAGAAGAAGGCCATGCCATTCGTGATAGACGATGCCCCATCTCCGAAGGAAAAGTCCCCCATTGCATCAACTGCAAGCCGTGCAGCATCATGCGCGGATTCGGCGGTGCGGGAGCCTTCTCCGACGGCAAATACAACTTCACCACCCAATTCGGCGGTTGGCTCACCGACTATCTTCCCGAGAAGAAGATCGAAGAACTTATCGACTATGTTGATGCCATCAATTTAAAATACGGCGCACCACGTGAATTTTTTTCCACGAAAAACAGCACCATCGGCAAAAAAGCACTCCAGCACGGACTGCATCTCCTCGAGGCCAAAGTCCGTCACCTCGGTACCGAGAACAACTACCATATCTTAGAGCAAATATCAGACGTCCTCGACGAGCGCATCGATATGATGTTCCATACGAAAGTCGAAACAGTCGAGCGAAAAGCTGACGGCACATTCTGCGTTCATACCGACAAGGGCGACTATGAAGCCACCTACGTCATCGCCGCACCCGGCAGAAGCGGTGCCGAATGGTTCGCAGGCGAATGTCGCCGCCTCGGCCTTGACCTCGTCAACAACCAAGTCGATGTCGGTGTCCGTGTCGAGATCCCTGCGGCCGTATTCGAGCATATCACCGACGAAGTCTACGAAGCCAAGCTCGTCTATCGGACAAAAGCGTACGGCGACCTCGTCCGTACCTTCTGCATGAATCCGAAAGGCTACGTCGTCGCCGAAAACACCGACGGCATCGTCACCGTCAACGGCCACAGCTACCGCGAAGAAAGCCGTCACAGCAAGAACACCAACTTCGCGCTGCTTGTCAGCAACCGCTTCACCGAACCGTTCTGCGAACCGATCCAGTACGGCAAGAAGATCGCATCGTTCTCCAATATGCTCGGCGGCGGTGTCCTCGTACAACGATTCGGCGACCTCATCAAAGGCAGACGTACGAACGAGCATCGACTGGAACAGAGCTTCACCAAGCCGACACTTGCGGCAACGGCAGGCGACCTCAGCCTCGTCCTTCCCAAACGTCACCTTGACAATATTATTGAAATGATATACGCACTCGACCGCATCGCACCCGGTATGGCAAACGACGACACGCTCCTCTACGGCGTCGAAGTCAAATTCTACTCCTCGCGCCTCAAGCTCTCGAGTGAGCTCGAAACGCAGATACCGAACTTCTTCGCCATCGGCGACGGCGCAGGCGTCACACGCGGCCTGTCGCAGGCAGGTGCCAGCGGCGTGCATACAGCAAGATCGATACTTACTCGCATAGGAGGAAATCACGCATGAGAACCATTTTATTCGGCGGAAAGATCATCACAGGCAGAGGCTCGCTCGCTGAATGCGGCAAGCTCGCAGGCAAGCGCGTCATGATCGTCACAGGCAGTAAGTCTGTCATTGCCAGCGGTGCACTCGACCGCTTAAAACGCGCCCTTGGCACAGACCGCGCCGTAGAAGTCTACATGGGCGTTACCAAAAACCCGACCACCAAAGAGATCGAAAAAGGAACGCTCGCCATGCGCGCCTTTGCACCCGACACCGTCATCGCCATCGGCGGCGGCTCTCCGATGGACGCGGCCAAAGTCATGGTCATGATGTACGAATACCCCGACCTCACCTTTGAAGAAGCGGCAAAAGGAAATATCCCCGCCAAACGCAATACGATGCTTATCGCCATCCCGACCACCTCGGGCACCGCAAGCGAAGTCACGCGCGCCGCTGTCGTTACATACGAAGACAAAAACATCAAGATAGGCCTCAAATCCGAAGCCTTCATTCCCGATGTCGCCATCCTCGACGTAGAAACGACCGTCACCATGCCGAAAAACGTCGTTGCGGAAACAGGCATGGACGCGCTTACCCACGCCGTCGAAGCATATTGCAACCACAACCTCGACCGATTCACCGCACCGCTCGCCGAAGGTGCCATCTGCGGTATCCTCGGCAACATCGTCATCTCGTACGAAACAGGCTCTCTCGATGCACGCGAGATCATGCACGAATGTCAAGCCATGGCAGGTCTTGCCTTCACCAACGTCGGACTCGGTATGTCGCACGGCATCGCACACGCCGTCGGCGGCAAATTCGACCTCGGACACGGTCTCATCAACGCCATCGTCCTCCCGTACGCGCTCCGCTACAATGCCAAAGACCCCGACGTAGCCGAAAAACTCGCCCGTTTCGAAGACGAGCTCGGTATGCCGCTCTCCGACGTCGTAGACGAACTCAACGCAGTATTCGGTATCCCCAAAGGCCTCGGCGCCGCAGGCATCGACCCCGACGAATATATCGCAGGCTGGGACGACTTCATCCATGCGTGCCTCGCAGGCTCGACCAAGTCCAATCCGCGCCCCATCGACTTTGACACTATGAGCCGTATGATGGAAGCCATCTACGACGGCGAACCGTTCGAAGAAGAAGCGTAACGCGATTGACAAACGGACTTTTGTTTCCTATAATGAATAAGCATAAAATGCTATTTCTGGGAAACAAAGGAGAATCACAATGGACAACAACGTAGTAGACTTCGACATGAAGGACGAACAGATCAAAACGAAAGAAAACTGGGAAGGCTTCATCAAAGGCGACGTCTTGAACTTCCTGATCAATAACAACCTGCAGTCCATCACCGTAGACGACGGCGCAGGCAAAAAAGGCGTCATCAAACGCACCGCTAATGGCGACTACAAAGTACAGATCACATCGAACGAAATGATGTAACAAGCACCGATGATTTGTTTGGCACAATGAAAATATGCAAAACGAAACAGAAAGAAAACCGATGCTGATATGTATCGGTTTTCTTTCTGTCGATAAAAAGTACTTAAAGCAGATATAAGTTGACAATATACTGAATATTTTATATTATATAAATAATAAGATATTCATATAATAAGATAGGAGTTTTCATATGAAATATTGCAGTAATTGTGGAAAAGAAATTGATGATAAAGCCGTAGTCTGCATCCATTGCGGCGTCGCTGTCGAAACAAAAACGGAACCTGCAACATCGGATTCGGGTGGTGCGGGATGGACATTGCTTGGTTGTTGTCTTCCGTTGGTCGGATTGATATTGTTCCTTGTTTGGAATGACAAAAAACCGAAAAATGCAAAAGCTGCCGGTATGGGGGCATTGATCGGTGTGATCCTTACGGTTCTGTACTATTTCTTCGTGGGATTAGCCGGTGTTGGTATGGGTCTGTAAGGTAGAGATCGTTGGGAAATTGGCTGTATAAATGGCTGCCGATCATATTTGGCTGCCATTGCAAAAAAGAGCGGTCTTTTCATTATAACGGAAAGCAATTTCCGATATGTGCCAGATGTACAGGTGAGCTTGCAGGTATCATCATTGGTATCGTGACATGGTATGCCTATCAAGTATCACTTACGATATCGCTCCTGTTGATGGTACCGATGGTCGCAGACGGCTTTGTGCAACTGCTGACTTCATACGAAAGCAACAATCGACGCAGATTCATGACAGGGTTGTTGTTTGGATACGGTCTGCTGGCGTTTTTTGTCATTACGACAGTCATGACATTTCAATTTGGCGTGGATATCGGAAGAAACTGGCACAGATAAGAATGAGAAACTGTTTATTGCACAGATGCAAGCGTTGATTGGCATATCGCAAACGATGGTCGCAACATAACGAAATGATGTAACAAAGAGAGGGAGCAAGCCTATAGTTTGCTCCCTTTTGTATATGGCAGAAAGTTTTCAGAATTGACAAAATGCTCCAAACATGATAGTCTAAAATCAGAGAAAAATTCCTAAGAGAATGTAAGGACAAGAGAGGATTCCTTTACGACCGTAAGGGATTTTCGGATATGTCCGTTTTTATTTTACATAGAGGAGGAAGATGACAGATGATGTATTCAAAAGAAGTAGAACATATGTGTCCTGTTGCCAAAGGCGCATATCACGGCCCTGCTCCGATCCCGGCAGAGGGCAAATGGGTACAAGTAAAAGAGATCGGTGACATCAGCGGTCTTACGCACGGTATCGGTCACTGTGCACCGCAGCAGGGCGGCTGCAAACTCACGCTCAACGTGAAAAACGGTATTATCGAAGAGGCGCTCGTAGAAACGATCGGCTGCTCCGGCATGACGCACTCCGCGGCAATGGCTTCGGAAATTCTCCCGGGCAAAACGCTTCTCGAAGCACTCAACACAGACCTCGTTTGCGACGCTATCAACGTAGCGATGCGCGAGCTCTTCCTGCAGATCGTATACGGTCGTACGCAGACAGCGTTCTCCGAAGGCGGTCTTCCGATCGGTGCAGGTCTTGAAGACCTCGGCAAAGGCCTTCGCAGTCAGGTCGGCACGATGTACGGCACGAAAGCCAAAGGCTCCCGTTACCTCGAAATGGCAGAAGGATACGTTACGCGTATCGGTCTGAATGCCGACAACGAGATCATCGGTTACGAGTTCGTACAGCTCGGCCGCATGATGGAATTCGTGAAAAAAGGCATCGATGCCAACGAAGCGATCGAAAAAGCAAAAGGCGTATACGGCCAGTTCGCGGAAGCGGTGAAATACATCGATCCGCGTCAGGAATAAGGAGGACTGCGGCATGTTGTTTGAAAGCTATGACAGAAGAATAGACAAGATCAATGCTGTACTCAATGAATACGGTATTAAAGACTTAGATGAAGCAAAACAAATTTGCTTGGATAAAGGCGTAGACGCTCAGCAGATCGTCAAAGAAGTACAGCCGATCGCATTTGAAAATGCAGGCTGGGCTTACACGGTAGGCTCGGCGATCGCTATCAAAAAAGGTGTCAAAACGGCATCCGAAGCGGCTGAAGCAGTCGGTATCGGCCTTCAGGCGTTCTGTATCCCGGGCTCCGTTGCCGACGACCGCAAAGTAGGTCTTGGTCACGGTAATCTCGCAGGTATGCTCCTTCGCGACGAAACGAAATGCTTCGCGTTCCTCGCAGGCCACGAATCGTTCGCCGCAGCAGAAGGTGCTATCGGTATCGCGAAAAACGCGAACAAAGCGCGCAAAACACCGCTTCGCGTAATCCTCAACGGTCTTGGTAAAGACGCTGCTCAGATCATCAGCCGTATCAACGGCTTCACCTATGTGCAGACGCAGTTCGACTACGCTACGGGCGAAGTCGCTGTCGTTCGCGAAGTACCGTATTCCAGCGGTCCGCGTGCAGAAGTTCGCTGCTTCGGCGCAGACGATGTTCGTGAAGGCGTTGCTATCATGCACATGGAAGGCGTAGACGTATCCATCACAGGCAACTCCACCAACCCGACGCGCTTCCAGCACCCGGTTGCAGGCACGTACAAAAAAGAATGTATCCAGATGGGCAAACGCTACTTCTCCGTTGCATCGGGCGGCGGTACAGGCAGAACACTCCACCCGGATAACATGGCGGCAGGCCCTGCTTCCTACGGTATGACCGACACCATGGGTCGTATGCACTCCGACGCACAGTTCGCAGGTTCTTCTTCTGTACCAGCTCACGTTGAAATGATGGGGCTTATTGGTATGGGTAACAACCCAATGGTTGGTGCAACTGTTGCAGTAGCAGTAGCACTCGAACAGGCTTTGAAATAAGAAAAGCTAAAAAGGAAGGTCTAAGACCTTCCTTTTTTATTTGTGCAGAAGCGAATCCCCCACAAATCATTGTGGGGAATTTCATGTTTTTTTACTCAAAGCTCGCTGTGATAGGGGAACGAGCAAATATATTGGCGGCTCCCTCTGATGAGGGAGCTGTCTGCGTAGCAGACTGAGGGAGAGACGGTAATGGGTCGCCTATGATATTCTCTCCCTCCGTCATGGCAAGCCATGCCACCTCCCTCATCAGAGGGAGGCTCTCGGTA
>JAFSAX010000115.1 GCA_017442105.1 Selenomonadales bacterium
CAGCGCACCCACCTTCTCGATGATCGGTGAAGCGAAGCTTGCAGCCATCGCAAGACGAACAGGGATATTCTCGCGAACACTTCGCATCTCTTCTATCCATACATCCGGATCGCCCGCCGAGCAGATCGCCGCATACAGCGGCCGAAACTCCCGCTCTCCGTCGAATACGATATCGTCCGTATACGGCATGAAACGCTCTCCGATCCACCCCATGCGCCCGATCGATTCCAGCCTTGGCAGCGTATCAAGATTGAGCGCCACACAATCGGCGATATATTTTACAAGATACTTCGCATTGTCCGAATTGACCTCAAGCCCCTTATTTGACAGCTCAATGATACGGCTCGCATTCGCCGTTGTCGAACGATCGCACGTGACCGACTGCTGTACATTGTTCTTCCAGAAGTCGAGCTTGATCTTCTCTGTCTGCTCATCGAGATTGTACAAGATCGCTCTCGGCATCACAGGAAACGGCGATGCATATCGGAGGACAAAATCACCGTTCGACTTGATCTCATTCTTGCGGATCCCGAAATCGTCGGCGATCCATTCACCGCACGCGATCTGCACATCAGCTCCGTTGAAATTCGTCTGCTTCATCGCATTTGCCATCTCACGCTTGGCGACCATGATCTTATACGCCGTCAGATTCTTCTGGAACGTACGGAACACTTTCAGCTCTTTTGCACGCAGTTCATATTGCGAGACAAGCTGCTGCCGTGCAAATTCATCACGTACGCCCATGATCTTCGCGAACGTCTGCTCCCTGAGTATCCCCTTCGCATCCAGCTCCTCGATCGGCGTGAAGCTGTATTCCCGAATCGCGCTGCCATCATGTATCTGCAGATAGTCGTATACATCTTCCTTCTCGCCGACCTCTCGCCAGATGTCTTTCAGATCGAGAATATCCGCATCCTTAAAATTCTTCGCATACTGCTTGCCGACCGCATCGTTGTCCGGGATAACGACCTTCTGCGAAAACTTCCGAAGCATCGTCATATCCGTTTCGCTGAGAACGATCTTTTCCTTACCGCCCGCGTTCGTCGTTGTCGCCAAAAAGCCTGCCTTTACCATCGCGTCGGCGCACTTCTCGCCCTCCACGATATACAGCACCTCACACGAAGTCGCCTTGGCCATCAGGTCGAGATTGTACAGACTATTTGCCTCGGGCGGCTTCCGATAGACCTTTCGGCCGTCCACCTCATACCAGAACGTGAACTTCTTCTTGCCGTTTGCATACTTCGTTCTCCGCTTCGCATACGAAAAGCTCCCGTCCGTATCGCGGTAAATATGATCGTACTGCTCTATCACAGCAGGCTTGTCTGTATGGTCTGACCTCTTCGGCTCAATACCGAGTGCATCGATGATATCCTTGAACTGTGCATTGCACTTCTGGCAATACATCAAGACCTTATCGCCCGCCTGCTTGACGTACAGATGATGATCGTCATGGCAGACAGGGCAGGCAGCCGTATATTGCCCGCCCCGCTTTTTTAGATTTGTTAAATACGGTTTGATATCCGAAAGGTTCATGATAAAAACCCCTTATCAGTGCTTAGAACGGAGCACTGTTCATCGACTGATTGATAGTGGCAGAATCACGTTTGCCGACCACCTTATTGAGATACGGATCCTGGTATGTCTTGCCCTCTGCATTCGGCTTGCCCGTTCTCATCGTGATATCACAGATGAGATCGAGTGCCTGCGGAATATATTCTTCCAGCTGCGAGAGTCTCGGCGGACAGATCCCGAGCACGTTGAGATCCTTCTTGATGTACGGCAAGACTTTGCTGACGAACTGCTTGCGATAGAATACGCGTCTGCCCTCATACTCTCCCTGCACGATAACAAACTCGATCGCAAGCTGCGGCTCCCCCGTATAGTCGTTGATATCGACAGCGATACGATCGATATACGCCTGATACTTGCCGTCGGGAATACGAGAATCCGCCTCCTTGGCTTGCTCAAAATCATCATCCAAAATACTTAAATCTACTGCCATCTTTATTTACCTCCCTTGATCGCCTTATCGAATTCTTTTTTAATATCCGCGTAACTCATATTGATCTTCGACGGAAGCTTACCCGTGCGATCGCCTCCGTCCCAATTTTCGGACGGCTTCGTACAGACGAACCGACGCTCCCCTTCAGAACCTGTCTCGATCGTACAGAAGAAGATAAAATCACACATCGGAAGGACTTTTTCCTTTGCCTGTCTCGGCATCGTCGGACGCCATTTCGTGATCGTGCCCGTACGCGTTTTGATCTCCTCCGGCTCTGCATGACTGATAAGCAGAAGACCGTACGGCAGAAGCGACAGCTTCGTGATCGCGCGGGCAAACTCTTCTTTCACGAGCTTCCATCCCTTGCCCCAGTCAAGTTCCGACTCGTGCTGAATGTTATTCTTCTTGCAGATATACGCACTGCACATCGAGAACAGATTATCGACCGTATCCACCACGACCGTCTTAAACTCATGCTTGCCCTGCGCGATCTCGCCGCACACTTCAAGAAACTTGTCCCACGAATCGATCGCAACATTGAACGTCTCGAGCGAATTAAGCCCCGCCTCTGTCGCCAGGAAGATAGGATGGTCGAACTGGCTCGCCAGCGTCGATTTACCCGTCTTCGGCGCACCATAGATAAGCGTCGTGAAATTCTCCCACTCTGTTTTCGGTTTCGATTTTACTGTTGGTAACAAACTCATGCTCTCAGCTCCTCATGCTTTTCTTTTTTGACATAATCCAGCTCAAGATCCGCCTCACCGAGACAGATCGGCATATACTCGCACTGCCCGAAATCGAGACACCGCGACGCATTCTTGCAGTTGATGTCGTTGCGCTTCTCATACAGATACTGCTGCGTAAATGCCCACAGCTCTTTCTCAAACTGCTTCAGATCGTTCTCCGAGCGATAATACTTCTGCTCGAAGAAATAGAAGTCCGGGCGATCGACATAATCCTGCTCCAGACGATTGCAGAACTGCTCCATGCTCTCCTTCTTCGTCTGACGGATCGTCGGCTTCTTCAGCACGCGATAGATAACGCCCTCGGGCTTGACACCGAACCTCTCTCTGTACGCATACATATACAGCGTGATCTGCTCATCGAGCGACACCCGATCGAAATATCCCTTGTTGATCTGACTTGCCGTCTTGTACTCCACAAGCCACGTCTTGCCGTCAATCACCGTGATAGCATCGATCTTGCCCTGAAGACGGAACGAACGGCTTACTGCCCCCGTCTTCGGATTGCGGATCGGGATATCGAACGACAGCTCTCTGATCGTCTCCTCGCCCCACTTGCCGAAGCGAGCAAAATACCCCGTCAGCATCGCTCTGACCGTTGCACGCTGCACCTCAAGCTCGTTTGCCTCCTCCTGCGAATCGGGAAACACCCCGTCGAAATATCCAACAGCCTTATCGATATCATCCGTCTCCAGACCCAGATGTATGGCAGAGCCGAGCCCGAGCGACTTCTTCTTATTTCTCGGCACAAGCTCCAGACCATAGCGGATATGCTCTGCCATCGGACAATTCTTCCGCGCCTTGATACGCGAAAACGTCAATACCTCCATTTATTCCACCTCCATTACGATTACCGCACTCATATCGATTACGAGCAACCTGTTATCCATCTGTACTTCAATACGCTTGCGCCCCTCATATGCCGCATGCAGTTCCACGATCTGCTCCTTCGTGAACGTATCTGTGATCGTCTGACCACCGCGGAAATAGATCGTCAGCTTCCCTGTCGGCTGATGCTCCTTCGCTTGGTAGTCGGCAAGCTGACGCGTCATATCTTCGACATCTGCACGAAGCCATGCACGCTCCTTCTTCAGATCGTCGATCGTTTTTGCGTATTCCTCGATCTGCTTGCGTGCTTCCTGGAGCCGCTTCTTATCATCGGCAATACCTCTTTGCAGGCTCGCATTCAGAGCGCCTTCCTCTTGCACTTTGCGCTCCAGCTTCTCGATCGTGCCCTGAAGTTTGCAGACCTCGATATCCTTCTGTGTAACCTCGGCGCGGAGTGCATCGCATTCCTTCATCTTCTCAACGACCTTTTCTTTGGCCATATCGAGCGCGGCAATGTTCTGCCGAATACGACGATGCTCTGTATTTTTATCCAACTCACGCAGAGCTTCCTCATTGTCCACGTATGTATACGGGCATCGATCGGGCGCCGCTTCAGGCGACGGCGGGAAAATATTGTTTGCGATACACACGCGGTAGATCGCGCACTCCTTGTACTCTTCCTCCACGCAGACCTTGCACGTCTTCTCGATCATCTCGCAGTACAGGTCTTGGAAATCATCGATCGGAATATGTACGACACTCTCTGCCTCCTGCAAGGTCTTCAGCTCGTGCTTTGCCTGCGCGCTCGGGATAAATACGATCGGCTCGATACGATTCACCTGACGCCATAAATCATCCTTCGCATCATTGTCGAGTGCACTCACGCGAAGATCGACCGCCTTACGGAGCCACGTTTTCGCTGTCCGCAAATGCTTCAGATACTGCTTGTCCGTTGACGGCACCGTTGCCAGCTCATCGATCTTCTCTTCAACCG
>JAFSAX010000116.1 GCA_017442105.1 Selenomonadales bacterium
GAATACCATCACCAAAGTCGAGCTTCTCGCCTTGCTTAACAACATGGAACGGTATATTTTTCTTTTTGATCGTCTTTAAGTAATCTTTATACACTGCTGTCGTAGTCGTCTTACCGCAATCGTAGATCTGTCCGATATCACAGCGTTTCGCCACCTCGGCGAAACCTCCGATATGATCTGCGTGCGGATGAGTGATCATCAAAACGTCAACCTTCTTGACATTTTCTTTTTTCAGCTGACGAACGAGCTGTTCACGTTCGTCGATATCACTCGTATCGATCAAGATCGTTTTTTCCTTACTGCGCACTAAGATAGCATCGCCTTGCCCGACATCGAGCATTTTTATCGTTAAGCCATCTTTTTGCGGTGCTGTCGTCGGTTCCAAAAAAGAACAGCCTCCGACAGCGAATAATAAGATCGCCACAATGGCAACCAATATTCGATAAACTGTGTTTCGTTTCATATCTTCGTCGATTCCTCCATGATGAATCTAGAAGGACGTTAAACCAAGACTGACTTTTGCCCCCTGATTCACACGCGCCATAGCTTCTTCGTCTAAGTGTGTTATCTTTTGTTTTAAGCGTCGTTTATCGATCGTTCTGATCTGCTCTAATAATATCACCGAATCTCTTTCCAGACTACCCTCTCCTGCCATGAGTTCTACATGAGTAGGCAGTTTGGCCTTTTCGATCTGGGATGTAATTGCGGCAACGATCACGGTCGGACTATATTTATTCCCGATATCATTTTGGATCACGAGGACGGGACGAAGCCCGCCTTGCTCCGAGCCTACTACGGGGCTCAGATTCGCATAATAAATATCTCCGCGTTTAACGACCATCGTCATTCA
This sequence comes from Selenomonadales bacterium, assembly GCA_017442105.1. NCBI lineage: Bacteria > Bacillati > Bacillota > Negativicutes > Selenomonadales > Selenomonadales bacterium. The sequence goes on from JAFSAX010000116.1 coordinate 851, forward strand.
CGCTCCGCTGCCAGCAACTCGGAAACCTCCAAATTTTCGGCATCTGCATACAACCCTTCTTCCGCTAACGCTAAATTGATCTCTGCCATTTCCTGATAACCGCGTTTCATTGATGCGATCATAGCCTTGCGTTTGCACTGCGCAACGTAATCACGCAGTGCCTCCCGAATCAATTGACTGCGACTCTGTTTCACAAGCACGGCAATACCGTCTATTTCTTCCAGCAGGCTGCCGGGGACACTGATCATTACACGTTTTAATTCGGCCACAATTACACCTCCGCCGTTTCTTTACCTGCCTACAGTATAATCGAGTCAAGTCAAGAAATCAAACATTTTATCCCCATTTTCCCTGCCAAATTCAGGCAGCATCTCGCCATGTCGCTCGCGCACTGCAAGTCGCATCGCATTCGCTACATCGCCTGCCACAAGGCCGATTTTACCGTCTTTTGCCACGATATCACCTGCCATCGCATGCAGTCTGACACCTGTTACGGCGGCATCGTGACTGGAAAGACCTTGCCCTACCAGTGCACCGATCGCACCTGCCAGCACATCGCCCATACCGCCCGACGCCATACCTTCGTTACCGCACACATTGAGATACACATCACCGTCAGGATATGCCACGACCGTACGCGCACCTTTCAGTACGACGATGCTGTGGAATACTTTGGCCGCTTCTCTTGCGATCTCGATGCGTCGCGCATTGACCTCTGCAATGCTGATATGGAGCAGATTTGCCAATTCACCGGGATGCGGTGTCAAAATAGGAAGTGCCTTGGCTTCTAAAAGTACTTCGGGGCGACGCGCAAGTGCATAGAGCGCATCGGCATCAATAATGAGCGGTACTTCTGCCTGTCTCACGACGGCTTCTACCAAGTCCATTGTTTCTTCTTCGCGACCAAGCCCCGGCCCAATGACGAGCACATCGGAGCGATTTGCTTTGAGCAAAAGTTCTTCGAGCGCACTCATTGCCAATGTACCCGCTTCGGTATCATCAAGCATCATCGTCATCGCTTCTGTCGTTTTCATTTCCAATATCTGCCCTACCGACTTCGGCGTGCAGACCGTAACAAGGCCCGCACCGCTTCTAAGCGCACTCGTTGACACCAGCACTGCGGCACCTGTCAGACCGACAGACCCGCCCGCGATAACGACTCTGCCGCAGCTTCCCTTATGCGCATACGGCAGTCGATTCGCTTCGATGTCGACTGTACAATCATTGTCTATCACCTGCACCGCACCTGTCTGAAGGGCCAGTTTTTCGGGAATACCGATCGAGGCGATCGTAATGCGGCCGCAATACGCCGAGCCGGGATAGAGCACCAAACCCAGCTTGCAGGCACCGAATGTGATCGTATCATGCGCACGTACGGCACCGACTGCGACTTGCCCGCTGTCTGCATGGACACCCGTCGGCACATCTACGGCTACGATATATTTGCCGGATTCATTCATCATCTCGGTAATACGGCGCATACCGTCCTTGAGCTGTCCGCTAAAGCCAATACCGAGAAGCGCATCAACGAGGCAATCCGATACAGCGATAGACTGACGGATACGATCAAGATCACGATCACCGTGTACCGCGATGAGGTCTATCTTCATCGCTTCTACGATCTCTCTGTTGATCTTCGCATCGCCTTGATTCGCTTCGGGATTGCCGAAAAACAGCACCCTGACTGCCGCACCGCGATTCGCCATGTAGCGTGCTACCGCCAGACCGTCTCCGCCGTTATTTCCTTTGCCTGCAAATATCAAGATACGTTTACCCTTGAGCTTACCGAGTCTTGTTTCGATGAGATCCGCTGTCTGTCTTGCGGCATTTTCCATCAAAACGATCGACGGTACACCGTATTCTTCTATTGCCACTCGTTCCAGTTCACGCATCTCTGCGACATTTACCAATCTCACTTCGCATCCCTCCAAGCCATCGCCTGTGCTATTGCATACGTTTTATCATGCGATAGAGAAATGACGATCTCCGTGATGCCCTGCTCTCTGCAAAACTGTGCAAAATATCCGCTGAGCGTCACAGTCGGCGCGCCAAGCTCATTCGGCAATATTTCTATTTCCGTCAGCTTACCGCCGCGAAGACCCGTACCGAATGCTTTGAGAATGGCTTCTTTGCCTGCGAATCTGGCCGCATACGACAGTATGCTCTGCACACCGCGACTGTCACAATATGCTTGTTCCGCAGGCGTAAAAACGCGGTCTTTAAAACCTCCTTTTTCGATAGCGCGTGCGATTCGCGCTACTTCTACCATATCAATTCCAATTCCCGGTGCCATTATCATCATTCCCCTAATTTTTGTTAAATATAAGTCTATCGGTTAATTTCTTGCTGCCAAGCCTTCGACACACCTTGTGTCATGCCGATCGTTCTGCCCATCGCGCGAATCTCATCTTCAAGACGCATACGATCTTCCATCGGTTCGTCTTTTGCACGCGGTTTGCCCGGATAGAGCTGATACAGCCCGCGGCGATCTCTGCTCGTTACATTGAGCATAACAACATTCGCTCCCGCTTCCAGTGCCATTCTCCGACCTTCTTTCGGGCGGAGCGTTTCCATCGCTGTCGTTGCAGGAATGTTCGTATACGGAAGGAGCAGTCTGACAAGTGCCAGCACCCTGAGGCTCTTATCGAAGTCTCCGCCCGCCTCTCCACGAAGCGGTGTATCGTCATGCGGAATAAACGGCCCCAGTCCGATCATATCCGCCCCAAGCTCCTTGAAAAACAAAATATCTCTTGCTATCATCTCGTCCGTCTGCGTCGGCAGTCCGATAAGCGACCCTGTCCCAACCTCATAGCCGAGTTCTTTGAGATCATAGAGGCAACGTTTGCGGTTCGCCAAATTTTGTTTCGGATGCATTCTCGCATACAGCTCCTCATTCGTTGTTTCGATACGAAGAAGGTATCTGTTTGCGCCTGCCTCGCGGTATGCACGATATTCTTCACGTGATTTTTCACCGATACTGAGTGTGACAGCTACATCATTTTCTTTTATCTTGCGAATAATATAAGCCATCCTGTCTGCTGTAAAATACGCATCTTCGCCCGATTGCAGAACGACGGTACGATATCCGCATCGAACAGCTTCATGCGCCAAGTCTATCACATCGTCTTCTTTCAGATAATATCGCTCTAGTCCGCGATTATCGCATCGAAGCCCACAGTAGCAACAATTCTGCCGACAACGATTGGAAAACTCAATCAGACCGCGCAGATGCACATCATCACCGACTGCTCTTTTGCACACTTTATCGGCCGCTCGGACGAGTATCTCCTGCGCATCTCCTGCACCTAAGAGAGTCGTAATTTCTTCATATGTCAATTGCTGCGTGTTCACAGCTTTTGTTATCAACTCTTGATAAGTCTGCTTCATATGCACACCTCATTTCCTAGTATTATTATATCATATTTCGAATTGCTTCACAAAAAAGAAGTTTTTCCCACCTGTATATAAAAAGAACAGCCTATAAAGATAGACTGTTCTTCATATCAGGCCTTCTCGGCCATTTGCTGTGCAATTTTTTCTTTGGCTACGGCGATCATCAATTTGATGCGGTTTTCCTGATTGACTTCGCTGGCACCTGCATCGCAGTCGATCATCGCGATATTGGCTTTCGGGTAAGAGCGAAGAAGCTCGCGCACCATACCTTTGCCCACGATGTGATTCGGCAGACAGCCGAACGGCTGCAGGCAGACGATATTGTCGGCACCCATCTTGATAAGCTCAAGCATATCTGCCGTCAACAGCCAGCCTTCCCCTGCCATATTGCCGAGCGATACGTGTTTTTCCGCATCTTTGGCGATCGCAGTGATCTTTTTCGTCGGATGGAATCGTCTGCTTCGTGCAAGCTCTTTGTTCATCGTATGACGATAGAAGTCCATCGCTTTGATGAAAACACCTGCTTTCAGCTTATTTTCGAGTTTCCCCGACAAATATTTATGCTTCACGTAGTTATCATACGCGCAGTACAAGAAGAAGTCGATGAAATCAGGAAGTACGACTTCACAGCCTTCACGTTCCAACAGATCAACGATATGATTATTCGCTGTCGGATGATATTTGACGAGGATCTCACCTACGATACCGACTTTGGGTTTTACCATATCTTCGTGGATCGGAAGCGAATCGAATTCTGCCACGATACGGCGTATCGTTTCGTTGAAGTTGCTCTTACCTGCAAGAAGCGATTCTTTGCAATGGTCTGCCCACTTGCGATAGAGTGCATCGGCACTGCCCGCCACTTGTTCGTACGGGCGCACACGATGGAGCACACGCATCAAAAGATCACCGTAGATCATGCTCTTGATGACATCGTGCATCATCGGAAGCGTCAGCTTGAAGTCATCCGTATCCTTGCCCCATGCGGCAAATACAGGGACTTGACCCATACCGGCATCTTTGAGTGCCTTACGCATCAGCGCAAGGTAGTTCGTCGCACGACAAGCACCGCCCGACTGGAAGAGTATGATAGACGTCTTGTCAAGGTCATACTGTCCCGACTGAAGCGCCTGCAAAAGCTGTCCCACGACAACGATCGTAGGATAGCACATTTCGTTGTTGACATATTTGAGCCCTTCGGCGATCGCACTCGGACTCGGAAGCGGCGGAATAACGACGCGATAGCCGAATCTTGCCAGTACCGGGAGCAAAATGTCGAAGTGTATCGGCGAAAGCTGTGGCGCAAGGATCGTATGCGTTTCTTTCATATCTGCCGTATATCTTCTGCGCGGTTCTTCTTCTGCGCGCGGAGGAATGACGATCGGATGCTCCTTGCGGTCTTCAAGTACAGCGAGAAGCGAGCGCACGCGGATACGTGCCGCACCGAGATTATTGATCTCGTCCAGTTTGATGATCGTATAGATCTTATGGTTCGCATCCAAAAGCTCTTTGACCTGATCGATGGTCAC
>JAFSAX010000117.1 GCA_017442105.1 Selenomonadales bacterium
TATGTTTTTGCATAATGTGTTGATTCAAAAGGAGAGATTATCTATGTTTCGCGGTATGAGACGATTTAAACAAGAACTGACGAAAGAAGAATGCAAAGATATTCTTATAAATGAGCCGAGAGGTGTTCTCTCTGTAATAGGCGAAGGCGGCTATCCGTATGGTATGGTGATGAATCATTGGTATCATGAAGCGGACGGTAAGCTGTATTTCCATGGTGCGAAGGAAGGGCACAAGATCGATGCGATCAAAGCGTGCGATAAGGTATCGTATTGCGTACATGATGAAGGCTTCCGCAAAGAAGGCGAGTGGGCGCTCAATATAAAAAGTGTCATCGTATTCGGTCGTATCCGCATTGTCGAGGATGAGGAGAAGATGAGAGAGATCTGCTCAAATCTCTATCGTAAGTTCGACGATGATGAGGATGCACTGAAACACGAATTGACGCATCTTAGCCGTGTGATGTGTCTGGAGCTTACGCCCGAACATATGACGGGAAAATTGGTCAAAGAATCATAAAATAGAATATAATATAGAAGAATCTCCCTTATTCGAGGGAGATTTTTTCTTTTTCTTGCAGTTGTGTGATGGCGGTTTTATAATAGAAGGAAAGAAGTCTGAATAATGAGGTGATTCTGATGAAAATATATAAAATTGCGGTGATCCCGGGTGATGGTATCGGTACGGAAGTTGTGACGGAAGGGGTCAAGGTTCTCGAGCGTGTAGCAGAGCTTGATGGTGGTTTCCGTTTTGAGTTTACATGGTTCCCGTGGGGCTGTGAATATTATCATAAGCATGGTGTGATGATGGACGAGGACGGTATCGACCGTTTGCGTGCGTTCGATGCGATCTTCCTCGGTGCGGTCGGTTCTCCCGATGTGCCCGACCATATTTCGCTCCGCGGTCTACTCCTTCGCATCCGTCAGGGATTCGATCAGTATGTCAACTTGCGTCCTGTAAAGCTCCTCAAAGGTGCGCCGTGTCCGCTCGCAGGTGTTAACCGTGAGGATATTGATATGATGGTCATTCGTGAGAATTCCGAAGGCGAATATTCGGGTATGGGCGATTGGCTGTTCCGCGGAAAAGAAAATGAAGTCGTTTTGCAGACGGGTGTATTCTCACGTAAAGGGGTAGAACGTATCATTCGTTATGCGTATGAAATGGCGCATCGTGAAAATAAAACGCTTACGAGTGTCAGCAAATCGAATGCGCTCAACTATTCGATGGTGTTCTGGGATCAAGTGTTTGCCGAAGTGGGCAAGGAGTATCCCGATGTAAAAACGCAGGTCGTCAATGTTGATGCGGCGGCTCTTTTCTTCGTAAAACAACCGCAGAAATTCCAAGTCGTTGTTACGAGCAATCTGTTCGGTGATATCTTGACAGACTTGGGTGCGGCGATTGCAGGCGGTATGGGTCTGGCGGCAGGTGCGAACCTCAATCCCGAACGTACGTTCCCGTCGATGTTCGAGCCTATTCACGGCAGTGCGCCCGATATCATGGGTAAGGGGATTGCCAATCCGCTTGCTTCGGTGTGGTCTGCTTCGCAGATGCTTGATTTCTTCGGCTACGAAGAGTGGGGTGCAAAGGTGCTTGGTGCAGTAGAAGATTTGATGGTAGACGGCTCTGTGCTGTCGCCTGATATGGGCGGTACGTCTACGACGAGAGAAGTCGGTGATGCTGTTGTGCGCAGATTGGAAGCGATGGCATAATGCGTAATTTGGGTCTGTTTGTATTGCAGACATTTTATCTATGGCTTTTTTATGCGGGAGGTAATCTGATCGCTTCTGTAATTCCATTCCCCATCCCGGGAAATGTGGTTGGTATGGTGCTTTTGTTCGTTGCGCTATGTCTTGGTATCGTGAAGGTGGAACAGCTACAGGTGGCATCGTCGTTTCTCTTGAAGCATCTGACGTTCTTTTTCATTCCGCTTGCAGTCGGCTTGATGAATTGGGGCGAATTGTTCATGGAGCATAGCGTAACGATCGGTATCAGTATCGTGGCGAGTGCGCTCTTGACATTGTTGGGAGTAGCGGCGTTGACGCTTCTCTGTAAAGGGAGGGTATCGTGATGGACTATGGTATGACGTTGGCTCTCATCGTATTGACGCTCGTTGCGTATCGCATCGCGCGCTACTTGTTCCTCAAGTATCCGAATCCGCTGTTTAACATGGTACTCCTCGGCACAACGATCGTGATCGGTGTGATGGTCGCGTGTGATATTCCGTATGAGCCGTATGCTCCTGCGAGCAAGATCATGACGTTCCTCTTGGGGCCTGCGACTGTTGCGCTTGCGATCCCGCTGTATAAGAACCGTCAGCTATTGAAGGATTTTGGCTTCCTTATTTGTCTTAGTGTAGCGGCAGGATCGTTCCTCTCGATGGCAAGTGCTATGCTTATTATTAAATTGGGCGGTCTTGATGCAGGCGTTATGATAGCGGTAGGGACGAAGTCTGTTACAGCTCCTGTGGCAGTCGAGATCGTACGATTGGCGGGCGGAGATCCGTCGCTTGCCGTGGCGTTCGTCGTTGCGACAGGTACGCTCGGTGCGGCATTCGGCCGCGATATCTTGACTTGCGCGCGTATCAAAGATGAGATGGCACGCGGTCTGGCACTTGGTACGGTCGCGCATGCGCAGGGTGCGGCGATGGGGCTGTTGGAAAGTGAAAAAACGGGTGCTATGGGTAGTTCGGCAATGGCATTGGCGGCAGTGTTTGCCTCGCTGTTTGCACCGCTCCTCATATGGCTCTTGGTATAAGAATGGATAAGGGATATGGCATGGTGCTGTATCCCTTCTGTTTATATGTCGGCAAGTGAATTTTGAAGGAATTTTCGGCAGAAAAAAGGGAAATAGCGCATAATTGTAGAAGATTATTTTTTCATAGTTATTTTGTTTTGGGAAGAAATCAAGCAGGAGGAGAATAGTGTGATAAAAGTAGATTCTGCTATTTTGGCAAGTGTGAGCAAACCTGCTCGTTATACAGGCAACGAATTGAACAGTGTGCATAAGCCGTACCAAGAAGGTATGGTTCGCTTTGCGTTGTCGCTCCCCGATGTATATGAAGTCGGTATGAGCAATTTGGGATTGAAGATTTTGTATGAGATCTTGAACGCGCGCAAAGATGTTGCGGCAGAGCGTGTCTATGCGCCGTGGGTCGATATGGAAGCGAAGATGAGAGAGCATCAGATACCGCTCTATTCTCTCGAAAGTTTTACACCGATCAAGGAGTTCGACTTTGTCGGTTTTTCGCTCCAATATGAGATGATCTATTCGAACGTACTCAATGTACTCGATCTTGCTGGTATCCCGCTTTTGGCAAGTGAACGTGGTGACGATATGCCGTTCGTTGTCGGTGGTGGCCCGTGTGTCTACAATGCGGAACCTGTGGCAGACTTCTTCGACCTGTTTGTTGTCGGTGAAGGCGAGATCGTCTTGGGTGAGCTTGTCGATGCTTATATTGCATGGCAGAAAGAAGGCAGACCTGACGGCAGAGTAGGTTTCCTTCGTCGCGCCGCACAAGTCAGTGGTATCTATGTACCGTCGTTCTATACGATCGATTATAACGAGGACGGTACGATCAAAGCTATTATGGCAAAGGAAGGCGCACCGTCGGTCGTTCATAAACGTGTCGTGCCCGATCTTGATGCAGTACCGTCCGTAACGAAACCTGTCGTACCGTATATCGACATCGTGCATGACCGTATTATGCTCGAATTGTTCCGTGGTTGTACGCGCGGTTGTCGTTTCTGTCAAGCAGGTGTGATCTATCGTCCTGTTCGTGAACGCAAGATGGAAACGTTGATGAAAATTGCAGAGAAACAGGTTGCCAATACGGGCTATAATGAAATGTCGTTGACTTCCTTGAGTTCGGCAGACTATTCCCGTTTGAAAGAACTCGTGCCAGCTCTTATCAACCGATTCTCGAAAGAAGGGGTCAGTGTATCGCTTCCGTCGCTTCGCATCGACAGCTTCTCGATCGAACTTGCACAGGAAGTACAGCAGGTACGTAAAAGCGGTCTGACGTTTGCGCCTGAAGCGGGCACACAGAGATTACGTGATGTTATCAATAAAGGTGTTACGGAAGAAAACTTGATGGAAGCAACGGGTGCGGCATTTCGCCAAGGTTGGTCTACTATTAAGTTATATTTTATGATCGGCTTGCCGACGGAAACGGATGAAGATATCATCGGTATTGCAAAACTCGCCTATCGCGTGCTTGATTTGTATAAGTCTATCAAAGGAAAACGCGGTGCCAAAGTTACGGTCAGTGTATCGTCGTTCGTGCCGAAACCGAATACGCCGTTCCAATGGTTCCCGCAGAATACGCCTGATGAGCTTCGTCGTAAACAACAGCTTCTCAAGGAACATATCAAAGATCGCAGCATCACGTATCATTACCACGATGTACCGACAAGCTTCCTCGAAGGTGTTTTTGCACGCGGTGACCGTCGCTTGGGCAAAGTCCTCTTGACGGCATGGAAAAACGGTGCCAAATATGACGGTTGGTCCGATCATTTCAAATACGATGTCTGGATGAACGCATTCGAAACGGAAGGTGTTGATCCGACATTCTACGCGAATCGTGAACGTGCACTCGGCGAGATCATGCCATGGCAGCATATCTCGTGCGGTGCTGATGAAGCATTCTTATGGCGCGAATATGAGAACGCACAAAAAGAAGTATTGACAGGGGATTGCCGCCGCGATGCGTGCAACTTCTGTGGTGTATGTCCGAACCTCAATGTAACGGTAATAGATGGAGGATTGGCGAAATGAAAACAATCATTCGAGCAGAAATAACGAAAGACGAAGAGATTCGCTACATTTCGCATCTCGACTATGCGGGCGCAGTTGAACGTGCGATCCGTCGTGCAGGTATCCCTGCCGCATATTCGGAAGGATTTAATCCGCATATGAAACTTGCTTTTGCATCGGCACTTGCTGTTGGTGTGACGAGTTCAAGCGAGTATATGGACGTTGAACTTGCCGAATCGTATTCGCTGTCTTGTTTTACACAGCTGTTGGAGCAAGCACTGCCGAAAGGTATTCGCTTAAAACGTGCTGTCTACAAAGATGCATCTGATAAAAAAGCATTGATGGCACTTGTAGAACGCGCTTCGTATCGCATCGTATTGCCGAGCGGATATGATAAAGAGGCAATCAAAAAAGCGATCGCTTCGTTTGAGGCGGAACTTGACGTTGTGATCTGGAAAGAAACGCCGAAAAGCCGCAAGGAAGTTGAGGTAAAACAATATATGGCCGCTCCGATCAAATTCGTCGAAGGTGAGCAAGATGAACTTTTGATGGATATTTTGATCACACCGCAAGGTAGTGTAAAACCGGAACAGATATTGCGCGCACTATATGATTCGTTCGGTTTCCCGATCGAAGTAGAAACGGTACAAATTGAGAGAACGGGACTATTTTGCCGACGTAACGGTAAATGGACTGCGCTCATTGCATAAGAGGGGATATAGATGGCGCAGACGATCATAGTAAATTCACTGCCCGAAGAAACGAGAATGGCGATCGTTGAGGACGACCGATTGGCAGAGCTTGTCATAGAGCGTCCCGATGACAGTCATTTGGTGGGCAATATATATAAAGGAAGAGTGCAGAACATCTTGCCGGGGATGCAGGCGGCGTTCGTCGATATCGGTCTTGACAAGAACGCGTTTCTCTATATCGGAGATCTGCGTGAATGTGAGCTGTCGATGTTTGCCAAAGGCATCGCGCCCGAAAAGCTGTTCGTCGGTCAAGAGATACTCGTGCAGATCGTCAAGGATGCTGTCGGAACAAAAGGACCAAAAGCAACGACACATCTGACGCTCCCGGGTCGCGATGTGGTACTTCTGCCGACGGCTGATTATGTCGGTATCTCGAAGCAGATCGAGGAGAAGGAAGAACGCGAACGACTTAAGATCCTTGCGGAAGAACTGTGTCCCAAAGGTATGGGGATGATCATCCGTACTGCGGCGAAAGAAAAGACGAGCGAGGAATTGACGCAGGATATTCGTTATTTGACGAATCTTTGGCGTGTGCTTGCCGCAAGGGCGAAATATTCGCATGCGCCGATACTCTTATATCGTGATGTCGATCTTGTCATTCGTATGGTACGTGATTATTTGCGTGCCGATGTAGAGCGAGTCGTTGTCGATCAGGTGGATGATTATCAGCGCATCTGTGATCTCTTGAACGGAAGCTCAGCACATGCTGATCTGGCGAAGGTCGAATGCTCTCCCGAAGGTGATATCTTTGGCGCAAACGGACTGAAAGACGCGGTAGACGCTATCCATGCACGTGAAGTTGAATTGCCGTCGGGCGGATACCTTGTTTTTGACAAGACGGAAGCATTGACTGTTATTGATGTTAACACAGGAAAATTCACTGGCGGGACGACACTTGCTGATACGGTATTTTTGACGAATGTAGAGGCGGCAACAGAGATCGCGCGTCAGATTCGGCTTAGAGATATCAGCGGCATCATTATTATCGACTTCATTGATATGGAGAAGACAGAACACCAAAAAGAAGTACTTCGTGTTCTCCAGCAGGGTACGAAGAAGGATAAAACGAAAACGAATATCGTTGGTCTGACGGGTCTTGGTCTTGTTGAGATGACGCGTAAAAAATCGCGTCAGACGATCGATGCCTTGACGCATGAACCGTGTCCGCATTGTGCAGGATCGGGACGTGTGCCGTCGGCGCAGACGATCGGGATACAGATATGTCGTCGGCTTCGTGAGATCGGCAAGAGCCGTAAAAACAATCGCCCGCTGATGGTAGAGGCGCATCCGTCGGTCATTGCATGGCTCAGACATGACAAGCATATCGACAAATTGGAGCAAGACCTGGCGCGAAAAATACAGCTGAAAGAGCAAAAAGAAAAAAATCAATCTGCTTATATTATTTTGCAGGGAGATGTATAAAATCGTTGACAAGCCTATTTCGCTTGTGATATAATCTGATTCTGTAAGAGTATCTTACGGCCCAAACCGCTCGAAGAGGTCGTATAAACAGCAAGGCGCTGTACCGTATTCGGCGAGTATCTTTATAGGGAGGTGTATGTATGTACGCAATCATCAAAACCGGTGGTAAACAGTATCGTGTAAGCGAAGGCGACTCCATTTTCGTAGAAAAATTGGAAGCTGCTGAAGGCGAAGTTGTAACGTTCGACGAAGTTATCGCTGTATCCAAAGAAGATGCTTTGGTAGTAGGTAAACCGTTCGTTGAAGGTGCAAAAGTTACGGCTAAAGTTGAAAAACAGGGTAAAGCTAGAAAAATCTTGGTTTTCAAATACAAAGCAAAAGCTAACTATCGCAGACGTCAGGGTCATCGCCAGCCGTTCACGAAAGTTGTTATCGAAAAAATCGAAGCATAATTATGATTCAGATCAAAATTTTGCGTTCATACAGTAATTCTGTAACAGGATTTTGTATCAAGGGGCATGCAGGCTCTGCGCCGTACGGACAAGATATTGTCTGCGCCGCGGTATCCGCGCTTGCACAGACGGCACTCTTGGGGCTAACCATTCATTTGAAACGTGATGTTTCCTATGATATGGAAGAAGGTCGTTTATCCGTACAGCTGAATACAAAACCCGATGCACAGACAGATGCTGTGTTAGAAACCATGATTTTAGGGCTTCTTGAGATCGAGAAGCTTCACTCGGAGTATATAACTATTTCACAAACTAGGAGGTGAAACGTATGTTTCAGTTTAATTTACAGCTTTTTGCTCATAAAAAAGGTGTAGGTAGTACGCGAAACGGTCGTGACAGTGAATCGAAACGCCTTGGCGTTAAACGTCATGCCGGTGAAGTTGTAACTGCCGGAAGCATTTTGGTTCGCCAGAGAGGTACGCATTTCCATCCGGGCGCGAACGTTGGCATCGGTAAAGACGATACTTTGTTTGCAAAAGTAGCAGGTCGTGTTGCTTTTGAACGCAAAGGCCGTTACAACCGTCAGATCAGCGTTTACACGGAAGAACAAGCTATCTGATTTGTAGACTGAAAGAGACGCCTGTGGAAGGAAACTTCTGCAGGCGTTTTTGTAATATGATGGCAGACGGCTTTTTCTCTGTAAAGTTGTTCTTGGTGTTGTAAACAGGATTTTCGATAGAAAAAGCGAAATATAATAAAGTTAGAGAGAAGAAGCCGAAATTCGGCATTACGGCATATAGAAAGGAAATAAAAAGATGTTTATTGATCGGGCAAGAATACAAGTAATAGCAGGTAGCGGTGGTAATGGGATGTCCAGTTTCCGCCGAGAAAAATTTGTGGCAAAAGGAGGTCCGAACGGCGGTGACGGCGGTCGCGGCGGGGATGTTATCCTTGTTGTTGATTCGGGTATGAACACGCTGTTGGATTTCCGTTATAAACGTAAATTTAAAGCCGATCGCGGTGGCGACGGTGAAAAAAATACGAAACACGGTGCATCGGCAAAACCGATCTATATCAAGGTTCCGCAGGGTACGCTCGTGAAAAATGCGGCGACTGATGAAGTAATGGCTGACCTTACGGTTGTGGGTCAACAGCTTGTTATTGCAAAAGGCGGTCGCGGTGGTCGCGGTAATGCGCGCTTTCCGAACAGTATCAACCGTGCACCTGTATATGCAGAAAACGGTGAACCGGGTGAATCGTTCGATCTCTTGTTAGAATTGAAGCTTCTCGCAGACGTCGGTCTTGTCGGTTATCCGAGTGTTGGTAAGTCGAGCATCATCACGATGGTATCGTCCGCACGTCCTGAAGTTGCTGCATATCACTTCACGACACTCGTGCCGGTACTCGGTGTTGTCAGCCTTGACAAAGGTCATAGCTTTGTTATGGCAGATATCCCGGGGCTTATCGAAGGCGCGCACGAAGGTGTCGGTCTTGGACATGCGTTCCTCCGCCATGTAGAACGTACAAAGGTCATTATCCATGTGCTTGACGCATCGGGTCTGGAAGGTCGCGATCCGCTCGAAGATTACGAAAAGATCAACAAAGAGTTGGCGCTCTATAATAAACGTTTGGCAACGCGTCCGCAGATCGTAGCGGCAAACAAAATGGATATTCCCGAAGCGCAGGAGAATCTTGCACGTATTGAAGCATATATGAAAGAACGCGGTATCGAAGTATTCCCTGTTTCGGCGGCTACAGGCGACGGGCTCAAAGCTTTGATGGAACGTGTATCGGTTCTTTTGGCAGAATATGTAGAGCCTGTCGAAGAAACGGACGAAGAAGCGGTTCGTATGTATCAGCCTGAAGATGAGCATGCAATTACGATCACACGTGACGATGACGGCGCATACGTTGTCAGCGGTCGTTATTTGGAACGCAAAGTTGCTATGACGAAATTCAACAACCCCGAAGCGGTTCGCAGATTCCAGGTATATTGGAAGAAGAGCGGTATCGAAGCGGCGATCAAAGAACGTGGTATTCAAGAAGGCGATACGGTTCGTATCGGCGATATGGAATTTGAATATCGAGAATAGGAGACAGAATAGTGGAATTAACAGGCAAACAAAAAGCATTCTTGCGTTCGCTCGGTCATCATGAGGACGCAATCATTCAGATCGGTAAATCGGGTATTACGCCGACA
>JAFSAX010000118.1 GCA_017442105.1 Selenomonadales bacterium
ACCGAAGATATCTTTACTTGAGCCGTACCGAGTTCGGTCGTGATATCTTTGAACTCACGTACCGCTACCTTACGATCGACAGGATAATAACGGATCCCGATCGTCGTCGTTTCTTCAAACAAAACACGACTGACTTCATCAAAATATTTTGCATCGACCAGAACGCTGACTTTGACAGCAGGTCTGTTTTTCTTCATAATGATCGGCGTCAGATACGCATCGACCGCACCGACTGCGAACAATCGTTCGAGCACGTATTCATAGTTCTGCGGATTCATATCGTCGATGTTCGTTTCGATAACGAGCTTCGTATCTGCGACAGTATCTTTTTTCTCAGCATTGACTTCTTCCTGCCACGTACCGAGCGTCATACGCAAAACGTTCGGGATTTCGAGATCCCAACCGCCCGCACCATAGCCGGTCTTATCAGCAACAAAACCACTCGGCATCGTTTCGGAGAACGTACCGAATGCAGATAAGATCGCCGCACCGGTCGGTGTTGCCAACTCTTTCATCACATCACCTTTATAATGCGGAATATGAAGGAGAAGTTCTGCCGTCGCAGGCGCAGGAACAGGCATTTTGCCATGCGCACAATTGACATATCCATTACCGACATGCACTTTAGAATAAAATATCTTATCAATGCCCAATTTTTCCATACAAATGACATTACCAATGATATCGACGATCGTATCGACGGCACCGACTTCATGGAAATGGACTTCTTCTATCGTCTTACCATGCACCTTAGCTTCTGCTTTTGCCAAGTGCGTAAACACCTTGATACTGTTATCTTTGACCGTATCACTTAAGGAAGATGCTTCGATCAATTGGACGATATCGGGCAAATTACGGTTGCCGTCATGGCTGTGACTATGTTCGCCATGCCCGTGACTGTGCGTATGACCATCGTGCGAATGATGATGGTCGTGGTCATGGTGATGATGATGGATCTTATGCATCAATTTATGCAAAAACGAATGATCGTGGTCATGGTGATGATGATGACCGTGACCTTGATTTGTCGGTTCTACATCGAGATGTGTTGCGGCAATTCCGCATTTGGATACTGCTTCACACGTAAAATAATATTCATCGGAAATACCGAGTTTTTTCAATTCTTCTTCTACTTCGGTAAGCGACACGCCACAATCAACGAACGCGCCAAGCAGCATATTACCGCTGATTCCCGAAAAACAATCTAAATATATTGCGTTCATTCTAGTCCCCCAATTGATTGATAATGCTTGCCAGTCTGCCTGCACCGAACCCGTTGTCGATATTCACGACAGCAACACCTGCCGCACAACTGTTGAGCATGCAAAGAAGTGCCGACAATCCGTGGAAGTTCGCCCCGTAACCGACACTCGTCGGAACGGCAATGATCGGTTTATCTGCCATACCACCGACAACACTTGCAAGCGCACCCTCCATGCCTGCGACGACGATGATGACATTCGCCTGCATGATAAGATCGTGCTGTGCCAGTAAACGATGTATCCCCGCAACACCGACGTCGAATACACGTACGACACGATTTCCCATCACTTCCGCCGTCAAAGCAGCTTCTTCCGCAACGGGAATATCACTCGTACCTGCCGTCATAACGAGAACGAACTTGTCCTCATTGACAGGTTTTTTATCTTGATACAAATAAATGAGTCTTGCCGCATCGCTGTATATCGCTTCAGGCACGATTTTTTTCACTTCTTCGTAGACATCACGACCTGCTCGCGTTGCCAAAATGTTCTTGTTGTGAACTGCCAATCGTTTAACGATCTCGACAACTTGCGGCGTCGTTTTGCCTTGACAAAATACGACTTCGGGAAATCCTTGCCGAACGGCGCGATGATGGTCTATCTTCGCAAAACCAAGTTCTTCATACGGCATCTTCTTGAGCTGCGATACCGTATCCGCCTCCGACAATTCTCCCGATCGAAACTTATTCAATATATCTGAAATACGCTGTTCGTCCATAATGTTATCTCCTCACTGCGTATAAATCTTGCTACGCCATTCCTATATATAATATTGCACATTCCTGCCGGAAATCCTGTTCGACAAGTATACCGATTCAAAAACAACGGGCAGGAATATTCTTATTGTAACTGAGTTTTCTTTTCTGTTGCAGACCGAAGCATCTCTTCTGCATGACGAAGCGACAGTTCCGTAACAGAGCCTGCCGTAAGACGCGCCAACTCTTCTATGCGCCCGTCTTCATCAAGGCATCTGACACGACTGATCGTTTCTTCCGATTCTTCTTGTTTCTCTACATAGAGATGCCTATCGGCATAGCACGCAATCTGCGGCAAATGCGTAATACAGAGAACCTGCTTACGCGCCGCAATAACGGCTATCCGTTCAGCAACCATCTGGGCTGTTTGTCCACCAATGCCGCTGTCGATCTCGTCAAGCACCATCGTTTCGACATCTTCTTGCCAACTGCCGATCGCCTTGAGCGCGATAGCGAAACGCGATATCTCCCCGCCCGAGGCAACCTTCTGTATCGGTTGCGGACTTTGTCCCAAATTCGACGAGAACAATATCGTCACTTGATTATTCCCCATCGAAGTATATGTATCTGTCTGCCCAACTTCAAACACAACACACGCACTCGTCATACCGAGCTGCTTTAAATGATACGCGATTTTTTCGGCAAGTTCTTCTCCGCTCTGTCTGCGAAGTGCAGTAAGAGCATCTGCCTTTTTCGCCATTTCCCGGCGAGCAAGACTCTCTTTTTTCTGCCATTCGGCAATACGCTCTTCGCGATGAAGTATCTCTTCTGCCTCTGCTTCGGCACGCTTACAATATGCCAAAACATCTTCTATCGTCGGCCCATATTTTTTGCGCAGTTTATACAGAACATCTTTACGTCGCTGCATCTGATCCATGCGACCTGCATCATACGATAAATTCTGTCCGTAATCGGTTACATCACGCGCACACTCTTCCAGCTGACAGACAGCTTCGCACACGACCGATACGTGTTCCGCGAATCGTTCTTCAAAACGACAGACCGATTCCAATTCTTTTTGTATCTCACTCAGTTGTGCCAAGGCACCGCTTTCTTGACGACTGCTCCCGTAGAATAAACGATAACACTCACGAAGCGATTCGGTGATCTTCTCCGAATTCGACATCAGCTTGATCTCTTGATCGAGCGCAACTTCTTCGCCTTCTTTCAGCTGTGCACCCGCGATCTCGTCGATCTGCCAGCGAAGCATATCAAGTCTTTGCGATTGCTCATCTTCCGAGTCGGTAAGACGCGCCAGTTCTGCCGCCGCATGTTTCCATGAATCGTACGACACTTGATACTCGGACAGAAGTTTCGCCGAAGCTTTATCATACCGATCAAGAAGCGCCAGCTGCACAGACGGACGCAGAAGTGATTGATTCTCATGCTGTCCGTGCATATCGACAAGATGCGCCGCCAATTGTTTAAGCGTCTTGAGCGTAACATGACACCCATTTACCGTGATCGTATTTTTCCCTGCAGTCGTATAACGACGACTAACGATCAGACTGCCGTCTTCTTCCGCTTCGATACCCGCTTCTTCAAGTACTGCTTGGAGCGGATGACCATCATTGATCTCAAACACAGCTTCGATACGGAACCCGTCCGCACCACGGCGAATACTCTCCACCGAAGCACGACCACCGAGCACAAGACCGAGTGCATCTATCAAAATAGATTTCCCCGCACCCGTTTCACCGCTCAATACGTTCAGACCATCACG
>JAFSAX010000119.1 GCA_017442105.1 Selenomonadales bacterium
AAGCTTGAAGCACTCGAGAAAAAATCGCTCACGCGCTCTCTGCCCGAACTCTTAAGACCGCAGAGTTTAGAAGAGATCATCGGGCAGGAACGTGCTGTCGATGCCATCAAATCGAAGCTGGCATCTGTCTATCCGCAGCATCTTCTTCTCTACGGACCTCCCGGTGTCGGCAAAACGACTGCCGCACGTCTTGTCTTGCAGGCGGCACGCGAGCTGAAGCATACGCCGTTTGCCGAAGATGCGCCGTTCGTCGAGGTAGACGGTACGACGCTCCGCTGGGATCCGCGCGATATTACCAATCCGCTCATTGGTTCTGTACATGACCCGATATACCAAGGCGCACGACGCGATCTTGCCGAAACGGGTATCCCCGAGCCGAAACCGGGACTTGTTACCGATGCGCACGGCGGTATCCTCTTTATCGACGAGATCGGTGAGATGGATCCGATGCTCCAGAACAAGCTCCTCAAAGTCATGGAAGACAAACGGGTATCGTTCGACTCGACGTATTACGATACGAGCGATCCGAGCGTACCGAACTATATTCGCCGACTGTTTGAACACGGCGCACCTGCCGACTTTATCCTGATCGGCGCAACGACGCGTGCTCCGTACGAGATCAATCCTGCCTTCCGTTCGCGTTGTGCAGAGATCTTCTTCGAATCGCTCACGCCGTCGCATATAAAAGATATCATCAAAAGCGCGATGGAAAAACTCCACGCCGAGGCAGAAGCCAAAGTCGCCGAGATCATCAGCGAATATACGATAGAAGGCCGTAAGGCCATCAACCTGCTTGCCGATGCGTACAGCGGTGCGCTCTATCGTGCAAACGGGAACGATGATCATATCACCATTACCGAAGACGATATCTACCGCGTCATCCAGGCGTCGCGCCTTTCGGCGTACGTTACGCAAAAAGGCTCCGACAAGCCTGAAGTCGGCCGTGTATTCGGTCTTGGTGTCGCAGGATATCTCGGCTCTGTTATCGAAATAGAAGCTGTCGTATTCCCTGCGAAAGAAAGCGGGAAGGGTCATATCCGTTTCAACGAAACGGCAGGCTCTATGGCCAAAGACTCTGTGTTCAATGCAAGCTCTGTCGTTCGCCGAATGACAGGCAAAGACCTTGCCGACTACGATGTTCATATCAACATTATCGGCGGTGGTCAGATAGACGGCCCATCGGCAGGCGTTGCCATTCTCGCGGCGATCCTGTCGGCACTGACAGGTAAGCCTGTTCGCCAGGATATGGCTGTCACGGGCGAGATATCGATACAAGGCCGTGTCAAAGCCGTCGGCGGTGTCGTCGAAAAAGCATACGGCGCGAAACAGGCAGGCATCACGTCGATGATCCTGCCGAAGGAAAACGAAAAAGATATTCCTGCCGCACATCTCGGGCTGAATCTTCATCCCGTAGCGACGGCAGAAGAAGCGATCCGATTATTGATCGGAGATATTACGGACTAAAGGAGGCACTACTGTGATCGAACGGATACCACCGCAGAACTTAGAAGCAGAATATGCCGTGCTCGGCGCGATGCTGATAGAAAAAGAAGCCATTGCCAAAGTGACGGAATTTTTGCGTGCGGGCGACTTTTATCGCGAAGCCAACCGCTTGATATTCGACGCGATGATGGAACTCTACAACAAGGGAGAAGCCATCGACATGGTCACGGTAACAGAGCATCTTCGCAAGCAGGACAAGCTCGAGCGTGTGGGCGGTATCGCTTATATCACGTCGCTTGCCAATGCCGTACCGACGGCGGCGAACGTCGTCCATCACGGCAAGATCGTCGAAGAAAAGTCCATCCTCCGACATCTCATCAACTCCGCAACACAGATCGCGGGCATGGGGTATGAGGACAGCGAAGACGTCGAAGATATCCTGGACAAAGCCGAAAAATCGATCATGGAAGTGTCGGGACGCAAGATCAGCGGTGACTTCACCTCTATCAAAGACGTCGTCTACAAGGCGTTCGACAAGATCGAACACCTGTTCCAGTCGAAAGGTGCCATTACAGGCCTTCCCAGCGGATTCAAAGACCTTGACAAGCTGACGGCAGGGCTTCAGCCGTCCGACTTGATCCTGATCGCGGCACGCCCGAGTATGGGGAAAACGGCATTTACCCTGAATATCGCCACGAACGTTGCGCTTCGTTCGAAGAAGCCTGTTGCGTTTTTCAGTCTTGAGATGTCGAAAGAACAGCTCGTACAGCGTATCCTCTGCTCGGAAGCGGCGATCGATTCGCAGAAGCTCCGTGTCGGTGAGCTTGACGACCACGATTGGGAAAAGCTCATCACCGTATCGGACGCGCTGTCGCAGGCTCCGCTCTTTATTGACGATACGCCGGGTATCACCGTTCTTGAGATGCGTTCGAAAGCGCGCCGTCTGAAGATGGAACAAGGCCTCAGTCTTATCGTTATCGACTACCTCCAGCTTATGCAGGGCAGTGGTAAAAAGAGCAGCGAGAACCGTCAGCAGGAGATCTCCGAGATATCGCGCTCCCTCAAGGCTCTTGCGCGTGAGCTCGAAGTGCCTGTCATCGCACTCAGTCAGCTCAGCCGCAGCGTCGAAGCGCGTCAGGTCAAAAAACCGATGCTCAGCGACCTTCGTGAATCGGGCTCTCTCGAGCAGGACGCCGACATCGTAGCGTTCCTCTATCGCGAGGACTACTACGACAAGGAAACGGAGAATAAAAACATCACCGAGATCATCATCGCCAAGCATCGTAACGGCCCTGTCGATACGGTAAAACTGTTCTTTCACAGCCAGTTTACGAAGTTCTGCGACCTCACACTCAGAAGCGAATAACAAGAGAAATGACCATGCTTTTTTCGGAAGGCATGGTTTCTTTTTTGCGGGCGGAGAATATAAGGAAAAATATAATAGGCAGCAAGAAGGATAAGGCGTGGTTTCTTTTTGTGCAAAGGAGAATGGGCAGATGAGGGGCGATCGCTTGACATGAAAAAAATGCGAATGATATGATGATAGTAGCCATATCACGCACAGCATCGACCACGAAAGAAGCAGGCTTGCAGTAAATATAACTGCCAAGAAATTAGATATAGCCTCGCTGTGCTTGATATACGAAAGGAGTGTGTCCTATGAAACGTGCTTGGAATCATAAACTGGTCGGAGCCGCGCTCTTGTCGCTCGTTCTCGCGGGCGGCTGGGCAGAAGCGAGCGAGCCGACTATTGATATGAGTGCGGTAACAGAGATGACAGTCATCCAAGAGATGAACGAGCTTGTGCGCGCGAACTGTCCCTCGATCGTCGATATCGCTGCGATCGCGGACGAAGAGGACGGACAATGGGTGCGCGAATATATCACCTTGAACAACTTGCCGCCAACAGACCTGTACCGTCGCGGTAAGCTCATCACCGCGGAAGACAGACAGAGATTGCTCGATAATATGAACCTTGACCCGATCGGCAAAACGCAGGAAGTCGGCTACGGTGTGGCGGTGCGCCGCGCCAACGTAAGAAGCATGCCGATGGGAGGCGGTCTGTTCCTGTCGGCAGACGATATGGAGCATGACATTCTCCAAGTAGGCGCACTCGACCCGTGTGAAACAGTCAGACTGCTGCATGTCAGCAAAGACAGACGATACTATTTCGTACAAAGTCAGTCGATGTACGGCTGGGTCTTCGTCGGCGATATTGCCGTTGCGAAAAAAAGCGACTGGATGTCGTATCATGCACCGACGGAATTCGTTACCGTGATCGCGCGCGGAGAACGGATCAAACATGATGGCGAAACCGTCTATGCGCAGATGGGGACAAAACTGCCGCTCGTCAGCGAAAAAGAAAACGAATATAAGGTCAAGCTTCCGATGCGCGGCAACCACGGCAAACTTGTCGATGTCGAAACGATGCTCGAAAAATCGGACAGCTACATCATCGGTCATCTTGACTATGGAGCGAACGAGATCGCAAGCCTGATAGACGCATATGTCGGTGCGCCGTACGGCTATCACGGGCTCAAAAACAGCGAAGATAACGACGGTATGATAGGCGATATCTATCGTGCGATGGGCATCGTCCTGCCGCGTGAGGCAGGCGAGCTGGCGTGCGCAGCTTATCAGCTTCCGCCTTGCGGTGATGTATCTGTCGTGCCGACAGAAGAAGGAAATGTGCTCATGATCGAACGCGACGGACAAGTGACTGTTATCGGCATGTCGGCAGACGGTAAGACGATCGGCGCGTACCCGCTCAGTGAGGATAAGCAGCCGTGACCGATACCCGTATCGCAGCGCAGAGCGCGCTTCTTCTGGCAGTCGCGCTCTGCATCCAAAGCCTGCGCTTCATTTTGCCGCTGCCGCCATTTGCCTCCATGTTCATCATCGGAACAGGTATCAATCTGATGCTTCTGTTCCTCGTGCACCGCGTTTCTCTGAAAGGTGCCGTCATCGCTTCGGTCGCACTTCCTGTCACAGCTTTTTTTGAGGGACAACTGCCGCTTTTTGTATTTTGCCCCGCGATCGCCGTCGCCAATATCATCTTTGCTATCGTCGCTTCGCGTTATCACAGACAGATGCGGATATGGCTCGCACCGCTCTGTAAGGCGGGCGCGCTCTATCTGATGAGCTGGGGCATCGTTTTGGTCGCCGAGCTTCCGCCTCAAATGACGCACACCATCCTCTTTATGATGGGGTTCGGACAGCTTATTACTGCGTCGGCAGCAATTTTCTTAGAAAAAAAGATAGAAAATCGTATTTTTTGCCAAAAAAATTGTTGACAAAGCATATTGTCGTTTGATATACTCCTATTGTTGCTCTAATTGAGAGCTACATGATCCACTAGCTCAGTCGGTAGAGCACCTGACTTTTAATCAGGGTGTCCCGCGTTCGAGTCGCGGGTGGATCACCACCATGGCGCGTTGGTCAAGCGGTTAAGACACCGCCCTTTCACGGCGGCTACATGGGTTCGAATCCCATACGCGTCACCATTGCCAATTACGGAACCTTCCGATTGGATATATCCGCAGTTCGTCATCGGACACGAACGAGAAACGAACAGATGCGGAACCTTCTCTGAGTCATACTTCGTAAAGATATACCTTCGGGATATGAAGCGAACGACGGATTCAGTTACCTATAATGCCGAACTCGCAAGCCAACCGAATTTCGTAAGTGAAAGCGTATGCTCTGCAAAGCGAAACAAGGAGTGCGAAACGAATAGGCGTGATGGGCGATTAGCTCAGCTGGGAGAGCGTCTGCCTTACAAGCAGAATGTCGGCAGTTCGATCCTGTCATCGCCCACCAAA
>JAFSAX010000120.1 GCA_017442105.1 Selenomonadales bacterium
CAATCTTCGCAAGGAGGAAGAAATAACATGTTATTGACCGGAGCAGAAATTGCGTCGGAAGTCCTGATCGAACAGGGCGTGACGGATATTTTCGGATATCCCGGCGGTGCCGTATTAACATTATATGATGCCGTTTATAAATCGAAGTTTCCGCATATTTTGACACGCCATGAGCAAGGTGCTGTTCATGCGGCCGATGGGTATGCGCGTATCACGGGCAAAGTCGGTGTTTGTTTTGCAACGAGCGGTCCGGGTGCGACGAATTTGATCACGGGTATCGCGACCGCTTATATGGATTCGATTCCTCTTGTATGTATTACAGGTCAGGTCGGTACATCGCTTATCGGTAAGGATTCGTTCCAAGAAGCCGATATGAGCGGTATTACGACACCAATTACTAAACATAATTATCTGGTCAAACGCGTCGAAGATTTGCCGCGTGTGTTGAAGGAAGCGTTCTTCATTGCATCGACAGGTCGTCCCGGTCCTGTCGTTATTGACGTGGCCAAAGATGTGTTTGCGGCAGAACTTGAATATGAATATCCCGAATCGGTAGAACTCAAAGGATATACAGGATTGTTCCTTGGTGATTCTGATGAGATCGAAGCCGCTTCGCAGGCAATGCAGATGGCACGCAAACCTATTATTTTTGTCGGCGGCGGTGTCGTACTTGCCGATATGGCGGATGAGATTCGTTCGTTCGTTAAGAAAACAGGTATCCCTGTCGTTTCCAGTTTGATGGGGATGGGTGTCATGCCGAGCAAAGAGGATTGTTATCTCGGTATGGTCGGTATGCATGGTACATATACGGCGAATATGGCTGTTATGCAGAGCGATCTTTTGATCGGTATCGGTGTGCGTTTCGATGACCGTGTAACAGGTATCGTGGAACAGTTCGCACCGAAAGCGAAGAAGATACATTTTGATGTTGATGCGGCAGAGATCAACAAGAACGTAGTCGTTGATTATCGCGTATGCGGTGATATTCGTCGTACACTTCCGATCTTCTGCAAAAAAGTTCTTCGTATCAAACAGGATTGGCGTTCGCATCTCTTACCGTGGCGTGCGTATCTCGAGAAGATGAAAGAACGCTATCCGTTGACATACGAAGCCAAAGACGGCGAGCTGCTTGCGCAGCACGTGATCGAGATGGTCAGCGATTATGCAAAAGATGATGCGATCATCGTAACTGATGTCGGTCAGCATCAAATGTGGACAGCACAGTTCTATAATTTCCGTCATTCGCGTTCGTTCTTGACGTCGGGCGGTCTTGGTACGATGGGGTATGGCTTGCCTGCCGCACTTGGTGCAAAATTGGCACAACCGCATCGTCAAGTCATTCTGTTTACGGGTGACGGCAGTTTGATGATGAATTGTCAAGAACTTGCGACAGCGGCTGACAATAATATTGATGTGAAGATCATTCTTCTCAACAACGGTGTGCTCGGTATGGTATCGCAATGGCAGCGTATGTTCTACGGTGAACGTTATTCGCAGTCGCAGTTTAAAACGAAGCTCGATTTTATCAAGCTGGCAGATGCAATGGGTATCAGCGGCATACGCGTTACAACGGAGGATGAGTTGGATACGGCGATCCATCGTATGTTTGCAACTGAAGGCGCAGTCTTGATGGAAGTCGTTGTACCGCCGAAAGAAAATGTTCTGCCGATGGTTGCCGCAGGCAAACCGTTGAATGAGATGGTATTGGGGGCAGAAGAATGAAAAAGTATTTGTTAGCACTTTTGGTTGACAACCGTCCGGGGGTATTGACGCACGTATCGGGTCTTATCAGCCGTCGTGCATTCAATATCGAGAGTATTGCCGCAGGTTATACGGAAGAAGAAGACGTTACTCGTATCAATATCGTGGTATCGGTCAACGATGAGTTGGAATTAGATCAAGTCGTCAATCAGCTCAATAAGCTCATTGATATTATCAAGATCGTCAACTTGACGAAATTCGATCCGATCCAACGCGAACTTGTTATGATAAAGGTTAAAGCAAGCCCTGCAACGAGAACGGATATTATGAATATCGTTGAGATTTTCCGTGCGAAGATCGTCGATATCAATCGTGAAACGATGGTCATTGAGTTGACGGGTGAGCAGAGCAAGATCGATGCGCTCTGCAACGTATTGAAAGACCATGAGATCATTGAGATCGCGCGTACAGGTGCGATCGCGTTGTCGCGCGGTCCGATCCCGGCGAAGAGATTGTAATCGGATTTTCGTTTATCGGAAGGTTTGATAATGAAAGAACTTATCACGCGGAACTACGTTCTGCTTTGCATCAGTAACTTTTTACAATTTATCATTCACTTTTTGTTGATAACGGCATTGCCGATCTTCGTCGGAGAAGTATTGGGTGGGTCGGACAGTCAAGTCGGATTGGTGATCGGAATGTATATGATAGGGGCGGTAATGATCCGCCCCTTCATTGGTAGATGGATGGATGTATACGATCAGAAGAAGATACTGGCGATGGTTGCCGTTTCGTTTTTGTTGCCGCTTACGTGCTATGCGGTGATAGAGAATGTTACGCTTTTTTTCATCTTGCGATTCATTCACGGTATCGCATTTGGTGCGCTGACGACAGCGACGCTGACAGCCGTCAGTACCTCGCTCCCGCGCAAACGAACGGGCGAGGGCATTGGATACTTCTCCATGTGTATGACGCTCGGTATCGTTATTGGGCCGCTTTTGGCACTGTCTATCATTGAAAAGTTCGGCTTTATCGCACTGTTTTTGGCGTGTGATCTGTTGGCATTTGCTATCGTGATGCTCGCGGTTCTGATGCGTTCGTGCTATGGGAAAAAGGCAGGCGAAAAGCAACCGCTTTCACTTCGAACGTTGTTTGAAAAAACGACAATACCGCTTGGTATCATTGGGATGTGTCCGACGTTTGCTTTTGCGGGTATCGCGACGTTTATTACGCTGTTTGCGCAGGGACTGGGGCTCTTGCCGTATGCCGCATATTATTTCTTGGTATCGGCGTTTGTCATACTCATATCGCGACCGTTCGTGGGACGAGCCTTCGATCGCATCAATGCCGATATTCTTATATATCCGTCTGTTATCATTATGGCCATCGGTCTGGCGATGCTTGCTATGGCAGAAACGGGCGCAGATATCTTGTGGAGCGGTGTGCTTATCGGACTTGGAAATGGCACGCTTTTTTCGTGCCTGCAAGCGCTCGTTATTCGAAATGCGCCTGTCGGCAGAACGGGGGCGGCTTCATCGACATTCTTTATCCTGTTCGATATCGGAAGTGCGGTCGGTTCCTTCTGCTTGGGCATCGTTGCACAAGAAACAAGCTATGTTGTGATGTATTTCGTTACATCGTTCGTTGCAGCTATGACAGGG
Source organism: Selenomonadales bacterium (assembly GCA_017442105.1). Lineage (NCBI taxonomy): Bacteria > Bacillati > Bacillota > Negativicutes > Selenomonadales > Selenomonadales bacterium. Next base: position 3,363 of record JAFSAX010000120.1, read on the forward strand.
GTATTCTATTATTTTTGGCGAAGAAATAACAAGGAAGCATGATAATGCTTCCTTGTTTCATGAAGTGAATCTTGTTATGAAAGGAGATGATAGTTACGGATCAAAACCAAAAAACAGTACCATTCACAGTCAATAACAAAGAGATCATGGCAGCACGCATGGCGTTTTTTATACCGAGTTTTGCCATGTCTACCTGGGCTCCGATGATACCGATCGTGAAAGCTCGTCTGAACCTAGATGCGGATATTCTGGGGATACTGCTCTTATGTATTGGTGTCAGTGCACTTGTTGTCATGCCAGTATCGTCGATGCTTGCTCGGCAGTTCGGATGCCGAACGGTGATCGCCGCAGGTGGTGTGCTGTCAGGGGTGAGTCTTGTGCCGTTGTCTTTCCTCGATAGTGTGTTGGGATATGGTATTGTTCTATTGTTATTTGGTGCAGCGCTTGGAATTGCAGATGTGACGATGAATATCAATGCTGTCGTTGTGGAGATCGCCGCTAAACGAAGATTGTTGAGCAGTATGCAGGCGTTCTGGAGTATCGGTTGTTTGACTGGTGTCGGATGTTTTGCATTTCTGGCATCATTTGGTATGTCTGTAGAGATGATCGCAATATTGCATTCTTTGGCTATATTGGCAATCGTTGGATACTATGGACGTGGATGGCTTACGTATCGGAGTGAGAATACGAAAAAAACATTCGTTATGCCTCGCGGTATCATAAGCATATTCGGTATCGTCATGGGGATATTGTTTCTTGTGGAAGGTGCAGTCATGGACTGGAGCGGTATCTTTCTTGCGGAAGAAAAACATATTGATATTTCTCTTGCCGGGATCGGTTATGCTCTGTTTTCGGCGGCAACGCTCTTTATGCGTCTTTTGGGCGATAAAATAGTACATATGCTTGGGGAGAAAACAGTCCTTTTAGGCGGCAGTGTTCTGGCGATGATTGGAGTAAGCATATTGGCATGGAGTGACAGCATTTATTTGAGTGGGACATCGTTTGCACTGATAGGGATAGGCTGTGCTAATATCATCCCAATCATATATTCTATGGTAAAATATCAGAAAACAATGCCAATCGGTGATGCTGTGGCATCGATCAGCTGTATCGGTTATATCGGTGTTATCTTAGGGCCTGCTTTATTGGGATTCGTAGCACAGACTATTGATATCAACGCTGTATTTGAGATGTTGGTTTGGTTGATGCTGCTGGAAGCGGGTTTGGCGAAATATATATTCATTAGATTAGAGCGATAAATGGAATATAAAAAGATACAAAACCACCCGTTTAAAGGGTGGTTTTGTATTATTCGGACAATATGCTGTTGATACGTTCGCAAAGAAGTTCTGCTATTTGCAAAAGGTTATGTTTGCTCGTGTAGCAGATTTCTGCCGATTGTGTAGTCGCTAGGTCGACTGCCTTTTTTGTGCAGGCATGTGACACGTGATTCGTATTGACGAGTAAGATATCGGTCGTCATTAGTTTTGCACCATCAAAATCCTGATTACCGAGGAAACGAAGATGCGGGAATGATTCAGCAGCCTTTTTCTGCCACGTGGGACTGCCTCCGATGACGCTGACGGTCAGCGTACGGGATAGGCGGTTCAGCTCTGCGATAAGTGGGTCTGTAGAGGGAACATCGTCTTGTACTTCTATATCCTCGACGACTTCGGAAGGAAACGGTGCGGGTCGCAGGCGAAGAAGTTCATCTTGTTGTGTACGTTCACGCTCCATCAACGCAAGATAACGTGTTTGCGATTCTTCCCATTTGGCTGTGAGTACCTGTATTTGCTTGTCTTTGGCAGACAGCAGTGTGGTCAGTTCGCTGATTTTCTCTTCGAGTGCGTGTTGATGCGCAAACTGATCTTTGCGCTGTTTTTGCGCGGCACGATGAAGCGATTTTACACGTTTGCTCGGAGAATCGTCTTCGGCTGGCGGGATAGACGTACTTTTTTTCAGCGTTGCTATCTCGCGTCGGAGAGAAGCGATCTCCGTTTGTTGGCGTTTGTTGTCTGCTTGCGCTTGCCGAAGCGTATTTCTTAGTGCTGTGATCTCATCGGACTTTTCGGTGACACGCGCTTCTGCCGAGAGTACGAGCTCTGTCATTTGACTGCAAAGCGAGGTTAAAGAAGCGGTCTGTGCGGACAGAGATGCTTCTATATTATGCTGCTCTTTGATAAGTGTATCACGCTTATCAAAGAGGGCAAGACGTTTAGCTGCGAAAAGATCATCTTGTGTCATGAGTAACATCCTTTTTTCGGTAATGATTTATATTATTAGACATAACAAAGAAAAATACCTTTTCGGATGGATGTTGACAAGATACGGGCGCGTTGTTGTACAATGAAGATATCAAACAGAAACGAGGATGCAATATGAAAAAGATATGCTTATTGATAATGATATGGATGGTCGCTCTGTCAGCTGTCTGCTGTGCTTATCAAGTCGATGAAACGAAGTGGGAACGCATCGAAGCAGACTGCGACCTTTTCTATGAAACGGCAACCGTTACCAGAGAGAATGGCGTTTGTCAAATGACTGTCTTGATGGCAACCAAAGGCGATGCGAAATATCTCATATCCGACTATCAGATCTATCGTGACACACGGACCATCGTCACAGTAAAACATGATATCTACGATTACGAAACAGACCGCAAAGTACACACTGTGCGTTATCCGTCATATTCGCCCAAGCATGTACCGCTCCAACTGCATGATGTCGGAGAAGAACTGTATCGTGTGGCATGGCCGGAAAAATGATATAACAAAGAGCATCGAGTTTTTTCGATGCTCTTTTACGTTTCCGTATGTGCTTATTTTACGATGACGGCGGTGCCCGATGCGCTTACCATGAGCATGCCGTTGTTTTGACCGATGACTTCATAGTCGATATCAATACCGATGATGGCATTGGCACCAAGCTTTTCGGCACGCTGCATCATTTCTTTGATGGCTTCTTCGCGTGCTTCTGCCAGTTCGGCTTCGTAAGTACCGCTGCGTCCGCCGAATACATCGCGCAGACCGGAGAAGATATCTTTGATGAAGTTGACGCCTGCTACGACTTCGCCGAATACGAGGCCTTTGTATTCAACGATCTCTTTACCTTGGATAGTTGCTGTGGTAGTGGTTATCATGATACGCCCTCCTTGATGATATCGTTATATCATAGTTTCTATTATGTAGAGGCAGTTTCCTTCTTTACCGGTGTAAGGGAAATAAAAAAAGACGTTTTTGAGTGGTTCAAAAACGTCTTTTGCATTCAAATGGTGATCCAGGAGAGATTCGAACTCCCGACCCACGGCTTAGAAGGCCGTTGCTCTATCCAACTGAGCTACTGGACCGTATGTAAGATTGGTCGGAGCAGCAGGATTCGAACCTGCGACCCCCTGGTCCCAAGCCAGGTGCTCTACCAAACTGAGCCATGCCCCGATGTCACAACAAATATAATACAATATATACAGTCGATTGTCAAATGCTTTTTTCTTTATTGTCGATTTTTTTACGGTTGCTTCGGATAGGCTATTTATCACAAGGTAGGTGGCTGTTGATGGGGTGGCATAAGACTGTGTGGGCTATGATGCTGGCTGTTATCATATGTTGTATATGCTGTGTATGTGTGTTTGCTGATGGGAGCGGAGAGATGCGATCCATTCGGCAGATGGCGGGGAGAGATGATTCGGTGCGTACTATCGTATGGCAGAGTGATGTACTTGATGAGCGGGCGAGGCTTTTATATCGGCGATACGGAGATGCGGCTGTGCGAGAGATGTGCCCCGAGGGCGAGCGATGCGTCGTTGGGGATGAGGTGTTTTTTCGCTATCAGGCAGAGATCAATGGTCTTGTACAAGGGGAGGAATACGAGTATTGTGTCGTAAACGGAGAGGATGCTGTATGGCATCGTTTTCGTGTGGCTGATGGCAGGTATACGGCATTTATTTTTACCGATTCGCAATGCGGTGGAGATTATCGCGTATGGCAGGAGGTCGTACAGGCGGCAAGAAGAGAGATGATTTCGGCAGAGTTGTGCTTGCATCTCGGCGACTTGGTCGATTGCGGCGCAGCGCGGTATCAATGGGAGAGATGGCTGACAGGTGCAGAGGAGGTGTTTTTGTCGTGTGTGTTCGCGCCGACGCTCGGCAACCATGAGGATTATGCGACCGATTGGCAAATGTCGCTCCCTCATTGGTATCGTGCGCTGTTTCCTGTGGTGAAGAACGATGAGGCAGAGCTTGACGGCTATGCGTATTCGTTTGATTATGGCGATGTGCATTATGTGGTGCTTGATACGCAAGCGGAGGAGTTGGCTGCATGGAAGAATGATTGGGTAAGTAGACAGGCTGTGTGGCTAAAACGTGATCTGGCACAGTCAAGTGCGCGGTGGAAGGTTGTCTTGTGCCACAAGCCATTCTATGAGATGGACGGTACGCTGACAGAGCATGGTATAGCGTGGATGCCTGTTTGTCAAAAGTACGGTGTACGATTGGTGCTGTCAGGGCATCATCATATCTATGCGCGTAAGGTAGTCGAGGGTATGACGATAATTACGGCAGGTGTTAGTGGTGACGGCACGGGATATGATGTGCAGGGTGATGGAGCGAATCAGGTTGCAAAGAGATGCGATATGCCGACTTATATGACGATGACGGTCATGCATGATATGCTTCGGTTACGGGCAGTACAGATGGATGGCGTAGTCATAGATGAGGTAACGATTTCTTCATAAGAATGACAATATAGAAGAAAGTTCTTTTCATAAGAGCCAATTCTTGATACAATAAAATGAAATGCTTTTTTATTTTAAGAAGCAGTCTGCGATTTGATAAGATACGATAAAACGATCATCAACATAGATAAGGATGGGGACTATGAAAAAATATTTGATTTTGACGTATGGTTGCCAAATGAACGAAAACGATTCACAGCGATTGGGCGGACTTTTGCAGAAGATCGGCTATGAAGAAACGACTGTTATGGAGGATGCTGATGCGATTCTTCTCAATACGTGCTGTGTTCGTGAGAGTGCGGAACTGAAAATATATGGTAAGATCGGTGAGTTGAAAGGCTTGAAACGCAATAAACCGTCGCTCATCGTTGGCGTGTGCGGTTGTATGGCGCAAAAAAATCAGAAGGCGCTGTTTAAACGTGCACCGCATATTGATTTTGTCGTCGGACCGAACAACCTTCATGATGTACCGAATATTATCGCACAGATAGGTGAAGAACGTAAACATATCTTGGCTACGGACGATATCATCAATACTGAGTCGGATCATGTACCGACGGTGCGCAAGCAAGGTATGACGGCATGGGTACCTATTATGTACGGCTGTAATAATTTCTGCACGTATTGTATCGTGCCGTATGTACGCGGTCGTGAGCGCAGTCGTACGATCGCTGAAATTTGTGCGGAGATCGAAGGCTTGGCACAAGAAGGCTGCCGTGAGGTCACGCTTCTTGGTCAGAATGTCAATTCGTACGGCAAGGGCACGGATGAGGGTGATTTTGCCGATCTGTTGCGTGCAGTAAATGAGATAAAAGGGATCGAACGTATCCGCTACATGACGTCGCATCCGCGCGATATGAGCCAGCGTGTTATCGACGCAGTACGTGATTGCGAGAAGGTGTGCGATCATTTCCATTTGCCAGTACAGGCGGGCAGTGATATTCTTCTCAAACGTATGAACCGCGGATATACGACGGAATATTATCGCGATCTTGTCAGACGTATCCGTGAAGCGAATCCGAATGCGACGTTGACGACAGATTTGATCGTCGGTTTCCCGGGTGAAACGGACGAGCTGTTTGAGGAAACGCTTGCGTTCGTCAAAGAGATGCGCTACGATGCGGCATATACGTTCCTCTATTCGAAACGGTCGGGCACGCCTGCCGCAGAGATGGACGAACAAGTCGATATCAAGGTAAAAAAAGCACGTCTGCAGAAGTTGATGGATATGCAAAATGAAAATAGCTTGGAATTGAATCAAGCGTATGTCGGTCGCATAGTCGAAGTCATGGTAGAAGGACCGAGTAAGTCGGACGAACAGACTTGGACGGGAAGAACGACAGGAAATAAAATTATTTTGTGGCCGTATGTTGGTACGGAAAAAGTCGGTGACTTGGTCAATGTGCGTGTCGATGTGGCACAGACTTGGCTGTTAAAAGGGACGTTACAGGAACGGGGCTGATGATATGAAAAAAGCACAGACACCGATGATGATGCAATACTTGGAGATCAAAAATCAGCATCCCGATGAGATTTTATTTTTCCGTCTGGGCGATTTTTATGAGATGTTTTTCGATGATGCGCTGTTGGCATCGCAGGAACTTGAGATCACGCTGACAAGCCGTGAAGGCGGTAACGGTACGCGTGTTCCGATGTGTGGTGTGCCGTATCATGCGGCAGAAAACTATATTGCGAGATTGGTGCAAAAAGGATATAAGATAGCTATCTGTGAACAGACAGAGGATCCGAAAGCGGTCAAAGGGATCGTAAAGCGTGAAGTCATCAAGATCATCTCTCCGGGGACAGTCCTGTCCGATTCGATGTTGACGGACAGTGGAAACAACTACCTTGTTGTTATCGTCGGCTCGACGACAGGCAAGATAGCCGTTGCGGCATCGGACGTATCAACAGGAGAATGTCTTTGGTCGATCTATGAAGGTGCGGGTGCACTGACCGATCTTCACAATCAGCTTTATCGCTTTATGCCGTCTGAGGTCATCAGTCTTGGTGAGTGGGTCGGCAACGAAGACGTGGAGCGATATTTGAAACAGCGTTCCAAGCAATGTTTGTTTACGGTGAAAGAGCGTGCGGACAGCGACTTGTCTGCGCTCAGAGAACGATTCGGCGAAGATGAGTGGCCGCAAGATGAGAGTGCTTGCATTGCGATCGATACGCTTCTTGCATATTTAAAAGACAATATCAAGACAGATATTGCACATATGAATCGCCTGACGCATCTCGATGCGTCGGAATATTTGATTCTTGATACGTTTACACTTCGCAATCTCGAAGTAACACGCAATATGAAAGACGGCGGTAAAAAAGAAACACTCTATGGTGCGCTCGATCATACAAAAACAGCGATGGGCAAACGTATGCTCAAAAAATGGTTGGAATATCCGTTGATGAATCGCGTGCGTATTATCGAACGACAAGATGCCATCGAAGAATTGTTGACGGCACCGATCTTGCGTGAAAACTTGCTTGATGCGCTCAAACAGATATACGATTTCGAGCGTATCTTGACGCGTATTGAAGTCGGGTCGGCGAATGCGCGCGATCTTTTAGCGCTCAAGGTATCGTTGGCATCACTTCCGACGGTGCAGGCGATCCTTGCCGATTCAAATGTACCGCTCTTGAAGCGACTTTATCGTCAGCTTGAAACACATGCGGATATTACGGCACTTCTCGAACGCGCTATCCATGAGGAACCTCCCATCTCGCTTCGTGACGGCGGTATGATAAAAGAAGGTTATTGTCAAGAGCTTGACGAGCTTCGTATTATTGCGCGTGACAGTAAGGCTTGGATCAGTGAGTTTGAGCAACGACAAAAAGAAGAAACGGGCATCAAGTCGCTCAAAGTCGGCTATAACAAGGTGTTTGGTTATTATATCGAAGTGACACATTCGAACAGTGCTTCGGTACCTGTTACATATGTGCGTAAACAGACGCTTGCCAATGCAGAGCGATACATTATTCCCGAATTGAAAGATTTTGAAAATAAGATACTCGGCGCGCACGAGAAGATCGTATCGCTTGAATATCATCTTTTTACAGAGCTTCGCGAAACGATCAAACAGCGTATCGTATCGATGCAAAAAAGTGCGGAGGTCGTAGCTGTGCTTGATACGATCGCATCGCTTACCGAAGTGGCAGAGCGATACGGATACAAGCGTCCCGATATCGTAACGACCGGTGAGATCACGATACGTGACGGACGACATCCTGTTATCGAGCGACTTTTAAAAGATGAACTCTTTGTTCCGAATGATGCGGAACTTAATCATACAGACAATGAGATCATGGTCATTACGGGGCCGAATATGGCAGGGAAATCGACATATATGCGCCAGACGGCACTTCTTATCCTGATGGCACAGATGGGTAGTTTTATCCCTGCAAGACAGGCTGCCATTACGCCTGTCGACCGCATTTTTACACGTGTCGGTGCAAGCGATGACTTGTCGACGGGGCAGAGCACGTTCATGATGGAGATGAACGAAGTCGCGCAGATATTGAAGCATGCTACGAAGCACAGCTTTATCATTCTCGATGAGATCGGGCGCGGAACGAGTACGTTCGACGGAATGAGCATTGCGCGTGCCGTTATCGAGTATATCCATCATAAGATCAAGGCTTGTACGATGTTTGCGACGCATTATCACGAGCTGACCGACTTGGCAGATGCGTATCCTACGATTCGCAATTATTCGATCGCCGTCAAAGAACGCGGTTCCGATGTGGTATTCTTGCGTCGTATCGTGGCGGGCGGAACGGATAAAAGCTATGGTATTCACGTAGCAAAATTGGCAGGCCTGCCGAAAGCCGTTATCGAGAATGCGCAGAATATCTTGGAACGACTTGAAAAAGAAAAAGGCGCACCGCTTGCGGTTGCCGCGCCGAAAGAAGAAAGTATGCAGATGTCGATGTTCGCATCGCCGATTGTTGACGATCTGTTAAAAATCGATATTCATGCAATTACGCCGATAGAGGCGTTGAATGAGCTGTACAAGTTGCAAAAACAAGCGCAGCGGGGGTGATAGAATATGGCGTCTTTGATTCAAGTTTTGGATGAACAGACGATCAACAAAATAGCGGCAGGGGAAGTTGTGGAACGACCTTCTTCTGTTGTCAAAGAATTGGTCGAGAATGCGATCGATGCAGGAGCGACCGAAATTACGATAGAAGTAGCGGGCGGTGGTGAAGAGCTGATCCGCGTCAGCGATAACGGAAAAGGCATGACGCGCGAAGATGCACAGCTTGCGGTACTTCGCCATGCGACGAGCAAGATTCGCTGTGCCGATGATTTGACGCAGGTATTGTCGCTCGGATTTCGCGGTGAGGCACTAGCTTCGATCAGTGCTGTATCGAGATTCACGCTTCAGACAAGGCAAGAGGGCAACGCTCTTGGAACGGAGATCGTTATCGAAGGTGGTACGATGCTTCGCACGGAAGATGCGGGCTGTGGATTAGGTACGACGATAACGGTGGAAGATCTGTTCTTCAATACACCTGCACGAAAAAAATTCCTCAAAAAACCGCAGACAGAAACGACGAATATCAATTATATCGTAACGAAATTATCTTTATCGCATCCCGAGATCGCGTTTAAATTGATCGCGAATCAGAAGATGCTCGTATCGACGCCGGGGACGAACAAGTTATTTGACACGATCGGCAGTCTTTATGGGGCGAAGGTCGCAGAAGAGATTTTACCGATCGATAAGACAGAAGACGGCGTGACGGTGCGCGGATATCTTGCAAAACCTGCTGTACTCAAGAGCAACCGTCAATGGCAGACATTTCTTGTCAACGGACGTACGATCAACAGCCGTTTCTTGGCAAAAGCTATCGACAATGCGTATCACTCACTTTTGCCTAAGAGCGGATTTCCGATGGTCGTATTGGAATTGACGTTGCCGACGGAAGATGTCGATATCAACGTACATCCGCAGAAAAGTGAGGTAAAATTTGCTGATGAAAGTAAACTGTATCGGCTCGTATATCATGCCGTTACCGAAGTGTTGACGAATGTGGCGCGTGGTGGCGATATTGCCTCCGATGTAGAGAAACCACGTTATCAAGCGTATATTCCGCAACCGCCGAAACAGCGCGAAGAATATCCGCGTCTTGATTTCGGTGTGTCGAATGCAACGAGTATGCCGAGCGTGCCAAGTAAACCGAGCTCTGTAACGTATACACCGCGTTCGTCGGCAGTATACGAATCTCAGCGTGTGGCAGAGATGAACGCACCGTGGGAGACGAGTGAGCCTACGATGCCGCTCAGTACGGCATATGCGATGAAAGAACAGCCCCTTCCGCAGGCTATCGTGCAAGAACTGCCCGTACAGGAAGAACGGTGCGAGCGATTCTATCCGATGGGGCAAGTATATGACTGTTATATCGTGGCACAGAACGACAACGGATTGTTCTTGGTCGATCAGCATGCTGCGCATGAAAGAATATTGTATGATCGTTTTGCGGCGGCGGCCGACTCTGTACCGTCGCAGCAACTGCTTATTCCGCAGATCATGGAATTTACGGAAGATGAGTGTGAAATTATTTCCGAGAATGAAGCGATCTTTATGAATCTCGGTTTTTCGCTCGATCTGATCGGACCGCAGACTTTCCGGTTGAAAGAGATGCCTGCCGATGTGCCGAGCGATGAAGCGGAAGCTATCATTCGTGAGATGCTCATGGCATATCGCAATATGCACGAACCGAGTGCAAGAGAACTTCGTCATCACGGCTTGCAGATAGCGGCATGTCGTGCGGCAGTCAAAGCCGGTGAAACGATGACGATGCGTCAGATGCAGATACTTTTAAATGAATTGAGTGAAACGACGATGCCGTATACGTGTCCGCATGGCAGACCGTGTATGATTCGATTCGATATCAAAGATCTTGATAAA
>JAFSAX010000121.1 GCA_017442105.1 Selenomonadales bacterium
GCATCGGAACTGGCGATCCTCCTCAACCTGCCCGAAGATGAGATCAAAGCCGAAATAAAACGTCTTGAAAAAGAAAAAGTCATCCTCAATTATCACACCATCGTCAACTGGAACAAAGCAGGCGCACAAGATGTCAGTGCCGTCATCGAAGTCAAGATCACCCCACAGCGCGAAGTCGGTTTCGATGCCATCGCAGAGCGCATCATTCGTTTCCCCGAAGTAGAGAGCGCATATCTCATGAGCGGCGGCTATGACCTCCTCGTCATGGTCAAAGGCGATTCGCTCCAGTCATGTGCGAACTTCGTTTCGACGAAGCTGTCCACGATCGACGGCGTACTCAGCACGGCAACGCACTTCATGCTCAAGCCGTACAAAGAAGACGGCATCATCGTCAACGATGTTGAAAAAGACCGTCGTCTGGTGGTGTCGCCATGAGATGGAATGAACGAATCTCACCGAATGTGCTTGCTATCCCTCCGTCGGGTATCCGCCGATTCTTCGACATTGCCGCAGAGATGGACGATGTCGTATCGCTCGGCGTAGGCGAACCTGACTTCATCACGCCGTGGCATATCCGCGAAAGCTGTGTCTACGGCCTTGAACGCGGCTTCACGGCGTATACGTCGAACGCAGGCCTCTTGGAACTCCGAGAAGAAATAGCGCGCCACTTCTCGACGCGCTACAATGTAGACTACGACCCGAAAAAAGAAGTCCTCATCACCGTCGGTGTCAGCGAAGCACTCGACCTCGCTATCCGCGCGCTGCTCTCCCCCGGAGATGATGCACTCATTCCCGAGCCTTGCTACGTATCGTACAAATCGTGCGTATCGCTCGTCGGCGCAAACCCCATTCCCGTACCGACGTCGATGGAAAACAACTTCCAGCTGACAGTCGATGCACTCGAACGCGCCATCACGCCGAAAACGAAACTCCTCCTCATCGGCTACCCGAACAATCCGACGGGTGCTATCATGCCGCGCGAGGAGCTCATGAAAATTGCCGATTTCGCCAAAGCACACGACCTCATCGTGCTGTCTGACGAGATCTACGCCGACCTCACGTACGATGCCGAGCACACGTGCTTCTCCTCGCTCCCCGGCATGAAAGAACGCACCATCGTCTTCAACGGCTTCTCCAAAGCATACGCCATGACAGGCTGGCGCATCGGTTACGCACTCGGCGCACCCGAGATCATCGCCGCCATGACGAAGATCCACCAATACACGATGCTCTGCGCACCGATCACCGCGCAGATCGCCGCTGTCGAAGCACTCAAAAACGGTGAAAAACAGATGCGTAAGATGGTCAAAGAATACGACTGCCGTCGTCGTCTGATGGTAGACGGATTCCGCGCAATGGGGCTCGACTGCTTCGAGCCGAAAGGCGCATTCTACATCTTCCCGTCTATCAAGAGAACAGGCCTCTCCTCGATGGACTTTGCCGAACAGCTTCTGCGCGCAGAAAAAGTCGCCATCGTCCCAGGTGATGCCTTCGGTGACAGCGGTCAGGGTCACATACGCTGTTCGTATGCGTACTCTATCGCCAACCTCAACGAAGCCCTCACACGCATCGAACATTTCGTCCGTCCGATGCTCAAATAACTCTGCCATACGCACAAAGACCTCGCTTTTTACCACGGCGAGGTCTTTCTTTCGGCGCGCGACCGATGCGCCATTATAACGCAGAAAAATTTCTTATGGAGAATTATTATTTTTTACTTGCAATTAGTATATACTTGTGGTAAAGTATAATCAAACAAAGATAAAAGGAAGTGTATTCCTATGACATACGAGCTTCTCTTGACGCTCACCTTGCCGTTTCTCGGTACTGTTCTCGGTTCGGCAAGTGTATTTTTCCTCAAAGGTGAACTTAATCCGACTGTAAAGCGGTCGCTTCTCGGCTTCGCGGCAGGCGTGATGGTAGCGGCTTCCGTCTGGAGCCTTATCATTCCTGCGATGGAGCAGTCGGAGCATCTCGGCAAGCTTGCCTTCATGCCCGCACTCGTCGGGCTGTGGCTCGGCTTCTTGTTCCTCCTCATACTCGACCGCGTGATACCGCATCTCCACGCAAACGGCGATTGTCCCGACGGTGTATGCTGTCCTGCGAATAAGGAAGACAAGTCGAAGATGCTGTTTTTCGCCGTTGCGCTCCACAACCTGCCCGAAGGTATGGCAGTCGGTGTGGCAGTAGCAGGCTGGCTGAGCGGTGAAGTGCTCATCTCGTCCGCGGCGGCACTTGCGCTCGCTGTCGGTATCGCGATTCAGAATATCCCCGAAGGCGCGATCATCTCTCTGCCGATGCGCTCAAATGGCCTCTCGCAGAAAAAAGCATTCGCTTACGGCACAGTATCGGGCATCATCGAGCCGATCGGTACGGTGCTCACCATCGTGCTGGCAAGCTTCTTCGTTCCCATCTTACCGTATCTTCTCGCCTTCTCCGCAGGTGCGATGCTCTACGTCGTCGTAGAAGAACTCATCCCCGAAATGTCGGCAGGCGAACACGCCAGCATCGGTACGATCTTCTTCGCAGTCGGCTTCTCGCTGATGATGGTACTCGATATCGCTCTCGGCTAATATAAGCCGAGTGAATATATAAACACTCCTTAAACCTTAAACCTCATAAAAACCTACAACAAGCACAAAAAAAGAAAGGCTCCGCCGAGCCTTTCTTTTTTTGTTCGGTTCGTGCCTTATGCGAAAATCTGTCTTTTCTTATTCGGTACTCACGTTACTGCTCATTCTTCGTACGAAACAGCACGATACCGAGAGCCTCCCTCTGATGAGGGAGGTGGCATGGC
>JAFSAX010000122.1 GCA_017442105.1 Selenomonadales bacterium
GACACAGAAGGGGCGATGACAACGTGGATTTTCATGCGAGAGTGATCACGATCGATACGGCAGAAGCGGCGCGCCGTGCGATGAATGAGATCGGCTGCGATCCGGGCGGTACGGCTATCATGCAGAATAAGGCGCTGTTTCGCGTTATCAAGGTAGAGGGTCTTGTGACGAAGGCTGCAAACATATTGAAACAGACGATGCTTGCCAAAGGTGGTGAAGCGGCTGTCAGACGCGGTACGGTCGATCTGAGTGCCGAGAAGACGGATGTATTGCTCTGCGGTACTCTGCGTCAGTATCAGCAAGCGATCGCACAGCTTAAAGTGCAGCCATGGGGCTTGAAACAGCTTTCGGCCGAACTGCATAATGTGCTTAATGCGGCGGGCGGACGTCTTTTGCGTACGTGGTCATGGGGCGACAAACAGCTTGTTATCGAGCCGAATAAAACGGTCGTTATGGGAATACTGAATGTCACGCCCGATTCGTTCTCGGACGGAGGGAAGTTCAACTCGGTCGATACTGCGCTCTATCATCTTGAGGAGATGCTGGAGGCAGGGGCAGATATCGTTGATATTGGTGCTGAATCGACAAGACCGTACGGCGGTGCCGAAAAGGTATCGGCAGAAGAAGAAAAAAGAAGGCTGCTGCCGATTCTGGAAGAAGTATTGAAGCGGACGACGGTCCCGATATCGATCGATACGTATAAGGCAGAAGTTGCCGACATGGCACTTGAGGCGGGCGCGCATATCATCAACGATGTGTGGGGTCTGCAGTATGATAACGGAGAGATGGCGCAAGTCGTCGCGAAACATGGTGCTCCTATCGTCGCGATGCACAACCAACACGAAGCCGTATATTCGCGCGATATCATCTCCGACCTGTTCATGTTCTTCAAGAAAAGTATCGCTATTGGGGAGCAAGCAGGCATCGCGAAAGAACAGTTTATCCTAGATCCGGGTATCGGGTTTGCCAAGACGTTTGACCACAATATGGAGATCATGTCGCGTCTTGAAGAACTGCACGGGTTGGGCTGTCCGATCCTTCTCGGTACATCGCGCAAGCGGTTCATCGGCGAAGTGCTCGACCTGCCTGCCGAAGAGCGTGTGGAAGGCACGATGGCGACGGTGGCGACAGGTATCAATAAAGGAATACACATCGTACGTGTCCATGATGTGAAACAAGTAAAACGAATGGTGCGTATGATGGATGCGATAAAACAAGTGGGTGAGAAGAATGGATAAAATTTTACTCAAAAATTTGATGTTTTACGGATATCACGGCGTTTATGAAGCAGAACGTGAACTCGGACAGAAATTCTATCTCGATATCGAGCTTCAAGCCGATCTTGAAAAAGCAGGATATTCGGATGACTTAATGGATACAATTGACTATACAGCCGTCTATCGTGAGGTCAAACAGATCACAGAACAGACGAAATTTAAGCTGCTCGAAGCACTCAGCCAGACGATTGCCGACCGTATTTTGGCGATGGATGCTCGTATCGAAGCGGTGACGGTACGCGTTCGCAAACCGAGCGCACCGATGCCGGGATCGATGGATTTCGTGCAGACTGAGATCACAAGACGGAGAAAAGCATGATCTTCATCGGACTGGGATCGAATCTCGGCGACCGCGCGCAGCAACTCGAGTCGGCAATCAGAGAGCTGGAGAGCGGCGGCGATATTCGCGTCGTAAAACGCTCGTCTGTCTATGAGGCAGAACCGTTCGGCGTAAAAGATCAACCTGATTTTTTGAATATGGTCATTGCAGTCGAAACGGAGCTATCTCCCGAAGCACTTCTCGAAGAGTGCTTGAAGGCAGAAGACAGACTTGGCCGTGTTCGTCGTCGTTATTGGGGCGAACGGACGATCGACATTGATCTTTTGGCGTACCATCAAGAGGTGCGCCGCACACCAAGGCTTCGCATCCCGCATATGTATCTGCCGATGCGTCGTTTCGTATTGGTGCCGCTTGCGGAGATCGCAGGCGATGAGATCATTCAACAAGGCAAGACGGCATCGGAACTTTTGCGCGCTTGCAGAGATCGCGGGATGGTCACAAAAGTCGAATAAGGAGGCGGTCGAGTGGCTCGCTTTTTGCTTTGTCATGCACCGTTTGGCAGTGGACATACCGTTGCTGCCAAGACGATCGCGGAAGCGATAAGTAGGAATCATTCGGGGTCTGAATGTTTGTGTATTGATATATTTTCGTATTTACCGACTTGGATAACACGTGGAATGATAAACAGTTATTTATGGATATTGGCGCATTGTCCGCGCCTGTATCGCTATTGCTATCATCTCGGCAACGAAAAGGGCGGTAGGTCACTTTTGCTGAAGCTCGCTCGGGCGGTGATGAAGAAAACGTTGCTCGCAGATATTCGCGCGTATCGACCTGATATCATCATCTGTACGCATGCGACGCCGACGATGGTGGCAGGTGCTCTGGCAGAAGAAGATGTCATAGATATACCTATCGCTGCGGTCGTAACAGACTATGTCGTGCATCGCGCATGGATGCATCATGGTGTAGTGCGATACTTCGTTGCGCATGACGGTCTGACAGAACGGCTCTCTTCGTGCGGGATCTCACGTGAGCGTGTGACGGTCAGCGGTATCCCTGTCAGAAGCGGATTTTGTCCGCGGGAAGGCGTACGTGCTAACGGGCGCATACTTGTGATGGGCGGTGGTCTGGGACTGGTCGATCTGATGCCTGTTATGTGTGCTGTGATGCGTATGGACGAGCCGATCACGCTTCATATCATTACGGGGAGCGAGGCGAAGAAGCAGAAGGCAGAACATTTAACGAAAAAATATCCTTATCCGATGATAATAGATGGTTACAGCCGTAAGGTGGACGAAGCTATGCGGCAGGCCTCTCTTTTGATAACGAAAGCGGGCGGTGTATCGGTTGCCGAAGCATTGGCGATTGGCATACCGCTTGTTTTATTTGGCTCGCTGGCGGGACAAGAAGAAGCGAATACGGATTTTTTGGTATCGTGCGGTGCAGCTCTGTCGGCGAATAACGAAGAAGAATTATACCAAAATATACAAGCGGTCTTAGATGATAAAAATGGGGTCGCAGAGGCGATGATGAGCGCGCAGAAGAAGATGTGCAGACCTTATGCGGCAGACGATATCGCAAGACAGCTTGAAAAGATGATAAAGAGCAGATAGCGAGGAATCATGATGGAACGACATTATCTTGCCGCCTTGAAGCAGGTAACGGGGCTTGGAATGAAAACTGAAAAGATGATCATGCAATATTTCGGCTCGGCAAAAGAAGCATGGCACGCTCATATTGATGACTGGTACGACTGCGGGGTACGTAAGAATGTCTGTTCCGAGTTCGTTAGTCTGAAAGAGCATCTCGACGTCGACCGTATGATAACAGATTGGGAAAAGCAAGGTATCCGTCTTTGTATGCGCGGTGATGAAGAGTATCCGCCGCTACTTGCAGAGATATTCGATCCGCCGAGCTTACTCTATTATCGCGGTACGATACCGAAGAGCGAACTTGCTATCGGTATCGTTGGTTCTCGTCGTTCTACGACATACGGCAGACAAGCTGCGCGGAAGATCGCATCTGAGCTTGCCGCATCGGGTTTCGTCGTCGTCAGCGGTGCGGCGCGCGGTATCGACACGGCATCACATCTCGGTGCGCTCGAAAACGGCAAGACGATCGCCGTGCTCGGCTCAGGTGTCGATGTTGTCTATCCGCCGGAAAATGCAAAACTGCTCGCCGACATTGCTGTGAGTGGTGCCGTCATCTCCGAATATCCGCCCGGTACACAGCCAAGACAAGGGTTTTTTCCTGCGCGCAATCGCATCATCAGCGGTATTTCGGCAGGTCTTCTCGTCGTTGAGGCGGCAGAAAAGAGCGGTGCGCTCATTACGGCGACGTGTGCCATGGAAGAAGGAAGGGACGTATTCGCTGTTCCGGGCAGTATTTTTTCACCTGTCAGTGTTGGAACGAACCGCTTGATACAAGACGGTGTCAA
>JAFSAX010000123.1 GCA_017442105.1 Selenomonadales bacterium
AGGGAATCAATGTGAAAACAGCTTTATCTATCGCAGGCAGCGATTCGAGCGGCGGCGCAGGGATCCAAGCCGATATGAAAACGATGGCGATGAACGGTGTCTATGCCATGACGGCGATCACCGCACTCACCGCGCAGAATACGACAGGCGTGCAAGGTATCCACGAAGTACCTGCCGAGTTTCTTGCGATGCAGATAGACTCGGTATTTACCGATATCGTACCCGATGCTGTCAAAATAGGCATGGTCGCATCGGCAGAACTTGTCGAAACCATCGGTGCAAAACTCGCCGAGCATAAGGCGAAAAATATCGTCGTCGATCCTGTCATGATCGCAACGAGCGGTTCCGCACTTGCCAAAGGCGGTGCCGTTGAACGAATGAAAGAAGTCCTCTTCCCGCTTGCGGCCGTTATCACGCCGAATATCCCCGAAGCAGAAGCCTTGTCGGGTATGACGATCCGCACGGAGAGCGAGATGGAAGAAGCAGCCAAGCTTCTCGGCAGAGAATACGGCTGTGCTGTCCTCGTCAAGGGCGGTCATGCGGTAAGCGATGCCAACGACGTTCTCTGGACAGGTGGTGACATCGTATGGTTTCACGGGAAACATATCGACAATCCGAACACGCACGGCACAGGCTGTACGCTCTCGAGTGCCATTGCGGCGAACCTTGCCAAAGGCTATTCGATGATCGATGCTATCGAACGTGCCAAAGCATATATCTCGGGTGCTCTTAGTGCCATGCTCGACCTCGGCCGGGGCTCGGGCCCGCTCGATCACCTCTTTGATCTTACAGGCGAATATGCGAAGGAGGCTAAGTGATATGGCAGTTGTAGACAGACTTCTCGCGGCGGCGAAACCGATCTGGGACAGATATAACGATCATCCGTTCGTTAAAGGCATCGAAGACGGTACGCTCGACAAAGAAAAATTCCGCTACTATATCCTGCAGGATTATCTCTACCTCGAAGAATATGCCAAGGTATTCGCCATCGGCGTTGCCAAAGCAGAGAGCCTTGAGATGATACGCCTCTTTGCAGGCTATATCAACGTCCTCACCGACGGCGAGATGGATATCCACCGCGGCTACATGGGCGAGCTGGGCATCACGCAGGAAGAGCTTGACAGTACAGAGCGCGCAATCGACAACCTCTCGTACACGTCGTATATGCTCCGCGTTGCGTATGAGGAAACACAGGTCGAGATATTGGCGGCTATCCTTTCTTGCGCACACAGCTATGAGATGATAGCCAAACGCATCATCGAGAGCAATCCTGCATCGGTCGATCACCCATTTTACGGCGAATGGATCAAAGGATATGCCTCGGACGCGTATACGAAAGAAAACGTAACTCTCATGGCACACCTTGACCGTCTGACGGAAAACTATACCGAAGCACAGATTCAGCATCTTATCGACATCTTCGTCATCAGCTCGCGCTACGAAGAAAAATTCTGGGATCTGTCGTGGAACATGAGTAAATAACGAGATACAAAAAAAGAAGCACTTCGCGTGAAGTGCTTCTTTTGCTTTTCATTATACGATCTTCGTCGTCCAGCCTTCGATGTTCCAGATATCCGATACCCAGTCCTCATAGAACTCGGGTTCGTGCGATACGAGAAGGACGGTGCCTTTGAACGCTTTGAGGGCGCGTTTGAGTTCCTCTTTAGCATCCTGGTCGAGATGGTTCGTCGGCTCGTCGAGGATCAGGAAGTTGATATCCTTCTGCATCACTTTGCACAGACGTACCTTTGCCGCCTCGCCGCCCGAGAGAGCGATCATCTTGCTTGTGATATGTTCGTTCGTCAGACCGCAGAGCGCGAGTGCCGCACGGACTTCAAAATTCGTCATGCCCGGATATTCCTGCCATACTTCTTCGAGTGCCGTGTTGTCGTTGTCACGGCTCGTTTCCTGCTCGAAGTAGCCCGGTTCTAAGAACTCGCCCAGCTCAACACTGCCCGACACCGGTTTGATGATACCGAGGAGCGTTTTGAGAAGCGTCGTTTTACCAAGACCGTTCACGCCGCGGATCGCGACCTTTTGACCGCGTTCCAAAGATACGTTGACAGGCTTCGTGAGAGGGCTGTCGTAACCAAGCACCAAGTCATGCGTCCGGAATACGAAACGGCTCGGCGTGCGTGCTTCGCGGAAATGGAATTTCGGCTTCGGTTTTTCAAGAGGTTTTTCGATGACCTCCATCTTATCGAGCCATTTCTGACGGCTGTTCGCCATACCGCGCGTTGCCACACGTGCTTTGTTGCGCGCGATAAAATCTTCCAAACGGTCGATCTCCTGCTGTTGGCGTGTAAATGCCGCCTCCTGCTGTTTTTTGCGGATCTCGTACATCTTGAGGAAGTCGTCATAACTGCCCTTGTAGCGCGTAAGCTCTGCATTTTCTACGTGATAGATAACATTGACGACACGATTGAGGAACGGGATATCGTGCGATACGAGAATAAACGCATTCTCATAGTTCTGCAAATATGTCGTCAGCCACTCGATATGCTCTGTATCGAGATAGTTCGTCGGCTCGTCGAGGATAAGGATCGTCGGATTCTGGAGAAGGAGCTTCGTAAGGAGCACCTTCGTACGCTGACCGCCCGACAAGTCCGTTACATCGCGGTCAAGGCCGATATCTCTAAGTCCCAGCCCGCCTGCTACTTCTTCGATCTTCGCATCGATCGTATAGAAGCTGTTCGCCTCTAAGATCTCTTGGATCTCGCTCGCCTCTGCCATCATCTTGTCGATATCATCGGGCGACGCTTCGCCCATCCGGTCATACAGACCGAGCATCGTCTGCTCGAGCTTGAACATCTCATCGAACGCCGTTCTTAAGACGTCGCGAATAGACATTCCCTTCTGCAGTACCGAATGCTGATCGAGATAACCGATCGACACGCGGTTCGACCATTGGATCTTGCCCTCATCAGGCGTCAGACGACCCGTAATAATATTCAAAAACGTCGATTTGCCTTCACCGTTCGCACCGATGAGGC
Organism: Selenomonadales bacterium; assembly: GCA_017442105.1. Taxonomy (NCBI): domain Bacteria; kingdom Bacillati; phylum Bacillota; class Negativicutes; order Selenomonadales; species Selenomonadales bacterium. The sequence continues at coordinate 2,994 of JAFSAX010000123.1, forward strand.
CGACATGCTCGCCCTTCAAGAGGCGAAAAGAAGCATCTTCCAATATCGTTCTCGCACCAAAACCGTGCGAAACATGTTCTACCGTTAATACGCTCATATTGATCCTCCGCGTTTATATTATGATAGTAGTCTAGCGTAAGAAACAGCGGATTGCAAACGATTTTTCGATTTTATCGTAAAAAAACAGCGAAACGTGAAAAGAAGGTCATAAAAACAAACGACAAGAGAAAGAGGGTTGAAAATAATTGCTTTTCGGATATAAATGTGATATAGTATAGCCAATCAAATAATGATGCTACAAAATGCAACGAAGAGGAAAAGTACACGTTCTATTCTGACACAGAGAGTCGGGAATATGCTGGGATCCCGATGAGGAAAAAACGTCGAAGTTCGCCTTGGAGCAGCTCGCTGAAGTCAATGATGGTAGGCGATGACGGAACCTTCACCGTTATATAGAAGGAGAGTATCGGCTATATGCCCGTACTTAGATGAGGTCTTACTTATAAGACGAACGTTAGGTGGTACCGTGAGAAGTGTCTCGCCCTTTCGATAAGGGGCGGGATTTTTTTATATCGCAGTACTCGTAAGGAGGAAATATCATGGAAAAAATTGCCTATCTCGGCCCGTGCGGCACCTACTCGGAAGAAGTCGCACAGCGACTGTTCGGTAACAGGCAAGACGTAGAACTCGTCGCGTATCAATCCATCGACCGCGCCATCCGCGCCGTCGAACAAGACGACGCACTGTTTGCCGTCGTACCGATCGAAAACTCGCTAGGCGGGTCCGTCACCATCACGCTTGACATCCTCGCGCATGATGCCAGCCTCTATATCGTCAGTGAAGCCACGCTCGCCATCGAGCACGCGCTCTTTTTGCCCGAAGGAACAGTCACCGAGATCGTATCCCATGAACAAGCACTCGCGCAATGTCGCCATTATATAGAAGAAAACTATCCCAATGTCCTCATGCGCCCTGTCAAAAGCACCGCGCACGCCGTAGAGCTCGCCGCAGAAAAAGGCAGCACCATCGGCGCTATCGGCTCCGTTCGCGCAGGCGAAGTATTCGGGCTCACCCCCATAGCCACAGCCATTAACGACACCGCCAACAACAGCACGCGATTCGTTGTCCTTGCCAAAGACCATATACAGCCGCAAGGCACGAACGTCAAAACGTCCATCGTCTGCCAGATCAACGGGCAAAAACCGGGTAGTCTATATGATCTACTTTACGAATTCAAAAAACACGACGTCAACTTAACGCGTATCGAATCGCGCCCCGCACGTACCGCACTCGGAGAATATATCTTCTTCTTCGACCTCGAAGGCACACCGCGCGAAGACAATATCCGCGAAGCATTCGACGCGATCCAAAAAAACAGCAGTTGGTTTAAACATTTAGGCTCGTACACAGTAGAACAAATATGATATAATAAAAAGAAGAAGTCTTACATAAGACTTCGCGCATTGCTCTATTGTGCCGACGCACAAATGCGATTATCGAATCACATCATAACGTATCCTTACAAGTCGTTTATGATGTGATATAATAGAAAGAAGCAAGAGATAAGAAGAGATAGCAAAGGAGCATTTTATTATGGTAATAGTAATGAAACCGGAAGCAACCAAAGACGAGATCAACCTTATCATCAGCCGCATCGAAGGAGCAGGCCTTAAAGCACACGTCGTAGAAGGCGAATTCCAGACCATCATCGGTGTGATCGGCGATAAAAAACTCATCTCCTCCCAACCGTTCGAAACGTACGGCGGTGTAGATAAAAAAGTAGCCATCTCCGCCAGCTTCAAGCTCGTCAGCCGCGGATTCAAAGCAGAAAACACCGTCATCGACGTAGACGGCATCAAAATAGGCGACGGCTCCCTCGTCGTCATGGCAGGCCCCTGTGCCGTAGAAAGCCAAGAACAGATCCTCGAAGCGGCTAAGATCGCCAAAGAAGGCGGCGCACAATTCCTTCGCGGCGGCGCATACAAACCGAGAACTTCTCCGTACTCCTTCCAAGGACTTGAAGAAGAAGGCCTCAAATACCTCGCCGCAGCACGCGAAGCAACAGGCCTCAAGATCATCACCGAAGTCACCGACGTCGAGACCGTAGAACTTGTAGCAAGCTATGCCGACATCCTTCAGATCGGCGCACGTAATATGCAGAACTTCAAACTCCTTAGAGCAGTCGGCCGCACCAACCGCCCCGTCATGCTCAAACGCGGACTCTCCGCAACGATGGACGAATGGCTCAACGCAGCCGAATACATCATGAGCGAAGGCAACCACAACGTCATCTTCTGCGAACGCGGTATCCGTACATACGAAACATACACGAGAAACACCCTTGACCTCGCGGCTATCGGTATCCTCAAGCACCTCAGCCATCTTCCTGTCATCGTCGACCCGAGCCACGGCACGGGCAAATGGCGACTCGTCAAACCGATGGCAATGGCAGCTGTCACCGCAGGTGCAGACGGCATCATGGTCGAAATGCACCCACGCCCCGAAGAAGCACTCTCCGACGGCGCGCAGTCCCTTAACCCCGAACACTATCTCGACATGATGAAAGCCCTCACCAAACTCAAAGCCTTCCTTGTCGAAGCCGACTTATAAGAAAAAACCAAGCGGGCGTTTCTCTCAAAAAGGGAAACGCCTTTTCTTATCGTATAAAAACGCATGAACATAGACAGAATAAGGGCGCAAACACATTCTTGAAAAAAGTGATAAAAAATCAAAAAAACTTCAAAAAAAGTGTTGACGAGATGATTCTGTTGTGATATTATAAACAAGTCGCCTCAAGCGGGCAACGAAAAAAATAGAAAATCACAAATAATAGTTGACATAAACTAAAACTTGTGATAGACTATTAAAAGTGTTCTTTGAAAACTAAACAATGCAAACAACAAACACGCTAGATGTGCGCACACAGTTCTTCGGAACTGTAGGCAAACAAACAATTTCTTTTTAAACCAGATTTAATAAGAGCCATCAAGGTTCTTCAATAAAATTTATTGGAGAGTTTGATCCTGGCTCAGGACGAAC